>NZ_DVEA01000292.1:0-3692 GCF_015295965.1 Thermoleptolyngbya sp. M55_K2018_002 | reverse complement strand
TGGAGAAGAATTCTTCCACTTCCAGTACGTCGGTGCGCTGGAGGTTGCGGATTTCTACTGCAAAGCGCTCGATGGAGGCGGCGAGGAGTGCCAGTACGTTGAAGAACTGGGCATGGCGATCGCGCGAAATGACCTGCGTTGAGGCAGTATCCGGCTGCAAACCGAGCTTCTGGCAGGCGATCGCCTCGATTTGCGGATCGAGATTGGCGTAAGTGCCCACTGCGCCAGAGATCTTGCCGACGGCGATCTCTTGATGCAACTGACAGAGGCGATCGCGCCCCCGCAGCACTTCTGCCAGCCAGCCCGCCAGCTTAAAGCCGAAGGTGATGGGTTCTGCATGAATGCCGTGCGATCGCCCAATCATCACCGTTTCCCGATGCTGCTGCGCCTGAAAGCGAATGGCCTGGGCCAGCTTGTCTACGTGGGATTGCAGCACCTCTAGACTGGCGACCAGTTGCAGCGCCAGCGCCGTATCCAGCACGTCGGAACTGGTCATGCCCAGGTGAATGTAGCGCCCTGCGTCGCCGACATACTCATTCACGTTGGTCAGAAACGCAATCACGTCGTGCCGCACTTCTGCTTCGAT
This sequence comes from Thermoleptolyngbya sp. M55_K2018_002, assembly GCF_015295965.1. Lineage (NCBI taxonomy): Bacteria > Bacillati > Cyanobacteriota > Cyanophyceae > Oculatellales > Oculatellaceae > Thermoleptolyngbya > Thermoleptolyngbya sp. M55_K2018_002. The sequence goes on along the minus strand of NZ_DVEA01000292.1, from coordinate 3,106 downwards.
TTCCAGAATTCGCTTTGGATCAAACTGCGCCTTAGCCTTGATCGTCTCCACTGCGTCTGCCGGAATGTAGCCCAATTCCGCCTGCGCCTCGCAGACTGCAATCTCCACCTGGAGCCACGTCTTGAATTTATATTCGTCCGTCCAAAGACTGCCCATTTCGGGCAAAGTATAGCGCTCGATCAAGGCTCTGCCGCTGAATACAACCCATTTATTGTATTGGAAAGCGCTAGTCTTTCGTGCGTCCTGCGCGAAAAATCCACGTCCCTCCTTCAACCCATTTGCCAGTCGCTAGAATGGTCATCTAGCCCCACGTCGCGCTCCACAAAGGCAAGGACGGCGGCACGATATTCCCGCAGGGTTTCATCCACCCAGCCGCGATCCACGCTGTCGGCATAGAGATGCACCAGCGGTTCGCCCGCATCGGGTAGCACCAAGATCCAGCTATCGTGCTGCGGGTTAAAGATTTTTACACCATCAATTAGCTCAAGCTGCTGTGCTGGGTGCGTTTCTACTAAATGGCGCATGAGAGACCCCTTGGCCGTCCAGGGACAGCGGACGGTGATCATTTTGTGGCAGACGCGGGGCAGGTCGAGGCGAATCTGTCCGAGGGTGCGGGGGGCGCTGCTGGCCAGGTCTTGCGATCGCAGGCTGAGCATTTCAATAATCTTGGCAATGCAGAACATCGCGTCAAACCCTGGATGCAGTTGCGGAAAGATAAAGCCCATCTCGCCGCTGCCGCCTAGCACCACATTGGGATTGGTGTAGCAGGCTTCCATCAGGGCGGTGGGGTTGGCGCGGGTGCGGAGGATCTGGCCGCCGTGGCGACGGGCGATTTGTTCGGCAGCGCTGGAGGCATTCACGGGCACCACCACGGAGCCACGCGGATGCTGCGTCAGCACCATGTGAATCATCAGCGCCGTCAGCAACTCGCCGCGAATCGGGCTGCCTGCTTCGTCTACCAAAATCAACTGCTCGCCATTGGCAGACACCTGCACGCCGAAGTTGGCTTTCAGCGCCTCGACTACGTGACCCAACTGGCTCAGCAGCGCTTCTCGGTCTTGGGCGCTGGGCACGGTGGGATTGAGGCTGGCGTTTAGCACCACCGCGTCGCAGCCAAATTTGGACAGCATTTGCGGCAGCACTGCGCCCGACACGGCATAGGCGTAGTCGATCACCACCTTGGAACTGTGGCTGCGAATCGCATCTAGCCGCAGGTGTCGCTCAAAGCTATCGCAATAGATATCGCTGGCTTGATGCACCGTCACTACGTTGCCAATTTCCTGAATTTGGGCGCGGCGAAAGTCTTCTTTGAAATAGGCTCCCTCGATCTTTTTTTCCTGGGCTTTGGAAAGATTAATGCCCTTGTGGTTGAAGAATTCGATCAGAATGTGATCTGAGCGCTCTGGGTGGACGCGGACGTGAATTCCGGCGGCGACATTGCGGCTGGGGGCGACGGCGCGGGCGACGGGGATGGCGGTGGCCTCCAGGTTTTGCACATGAATGCCGACGGACATTAGGCCGGCAATGAGCGATCGCGACACCATGCGAGAGATATTGCGCTGGTCGCGAGACACCGTGACTTGGCTTCCTGGCTTTAGCGTCGAGCCAAAGGCCGCCCCCAGCCTCACGGCAAATTCCGGCGTGATGTCCACATTCGCCAGGCCCGACACGCCCCGCTGCCCAAACAGATTGCGGTGGGCGGCATGGCCCCAGATCAGGTTCATGTTGAGAATTGCGCCCGGTTCGATGCGCTTGCTGGGCCAGATGCGGACATCGGGATTGACCAGCGCCTCTTCGCCAATCACCGAGAGTGAGCCGACGACTGCACCTTCTAGCACATGGGCCCGGCGATCGACCCGCGTGCCTCTGGCGGCTACGCAGGCCCGCAGGTGGGCCTCGTCGCCGATGGTAACGCCATTCCAGAGGATGGGGCGCTTCAGGTCGGCATCGGCTCCGACGGTCACGTTGTCGCCAATAATCGTGCCTGCGGCGATCGCCGCTCTGGGGCCAATCCGACAATTGCTGCCGATGATGGCAGGGGTGTCGATTTGGGCGGTGGGGTCGATGTGGGTGTTTTGTCCTACCCAGAGATTGGGCGATCGCTCTTGGCCTTCAAACTCCAGCTTCACCCGGCGATAGAGGGCGGCATACTGCGCCTCGCGGTAGGCATCCAGATGCCCCACATCACACCAATAGCCCTCCGCCGCATAGCCATAGAGCGGCAGGTCTTTTTCTAGCAGCAGCGGAAATAGATCTTTGGAAAAGTCCGATTCTTCATTCGCAGGCAGATAGTCCAGCACCTCCGGCTCCAGGATATAAGTGCCCGTGTTCACTGTGTCGGAGAAAATTTCGCTGCTGGAGGGCTTTTCCAAAAACCGCCGGATGCGCCCCTCCTCGTCGGTAATCACCACGCCAAACTCTAGCGGGTTGGCAATGTGGGCCAGCACCAGCGTCGCCTTTGCGCCCTTTTTCTTGTGAAAGGCGATCGCCTCGCTCAGGTTAATATCCGTGATGCTGTCGCCGCTGATCACCAGAAAAGTTTCATCCAGCAGATCTGCCACGTTTTTGACGCAGCCCGCCGTTCCTAGCGGCTCGTCTTCCTCCACGGCATAGGTCATCTGCACGCCAAAATCGCTGCCGTCTTGAAAGTAATCCCGCATTACGTCGGGCAGATAGTGCAGCGTGGCAATGATTTCCGTGATCCCATGCCGCCGCAGCAGGTTGATAATATGCTCGGCGATTGGGCGATTCAAAATTGGCACCATCGGTTTGGGCAAATCGCAGGTCAGCGGCCGCAGCCGCGTGCCCGAACCCCCTGCCATTAGCACTGCTCGCATAACGCCTCCATCAGCCCTATATCGCAGCGATCCGAAGTCGCGGGCCCTAGCTCTTACTGTGACAGATCCAGATGATGAGAGAGCGGCCGAAAAAGATTTCGTTTTGTTAAATTCCTGGCGCGGCTGTCCCCGAATCCCCAGAGACAGGCGTAGGGGGCGCAGACTAACTCTGGGAAAAGCCTTGGGAAAAGCCCTAGCCCGTTATTCAATCCGCACCGCTCCTGATCCCGCAACGACTTCGCCCAGGAGCCACGCCGCAAGGCCCTGGG
>NZ_DVEA01000046.1:0-21743 GCF_015295965.1 Thermoleptolyngbya sp. M55_K2018_002 | reverse complement strand
GGCATCCTGTTTCGGGGGTATGGGCTGGGCGATCGCGTGTATTGGGTGGATGAAGTCGCCACCTCGGTTCGCATTTCTGGCTACACCCGCGCCGAAGTCACCGCCCAACTCAGCGACGGCGTTCCCCGCACGCCCGCAGACCTCCAGCAGTTTTTGCATCCCGCCCCCGATTTGCCCTTGACCCAAGTCCTCCGTGCCCTGGCTCAAAGCCCCGAACACGCCCCGCTTTATTTCTTGCTAGCCCACGGCTGGACAAAACTCTGGGGCAGCAGCATAGTCGCCGTGCGATCGCTCTCGGTTCTGTTCAGCCTGATCTCACTTGCGCTCATCGGGCGACTGGCCAGCCAGTTGTTCAATTCTGCCACCGCCGGGGCGATCGCCACGATGTTACTAGCCCTATCGCCCTTTTTCGTATCCTATGCCCAAGAAGCGCGTCCCTACAGCCTGTGGAGCGTCACGCTGCTGTGGAGCAGTTTGGCGTTATGGAACGCGATGGGGTACGCAAAAGAGAGCCTGAAACAGGACGCGAAACAGAACGTGAAACAGAATGCTATTGGGAACGAGATGCCGCATTCGCTTCGGCGCTGGTTGACCTATGGATTCAGCATGGCGGTGGGGCTGTATACGTCGCTGCTGACGGCGCTGGTGTTTCTGGGGCATGGGCTGTATGTGCTGGGGGTGGGCAGTTCGCGATGCGACCCGTCTCGGACTCGCGCTCAGCGGCGTGGGTTCCTCCAGGCAGCGGCGCTGGCGGTCGGGCTATTTCTTCCGTGGGTGTTTGTCGTGCTGGGTCGCTGGGATACCCTGCAAGCCAATACTGAATGGATGCGCCAGCCGATGGGCGTTTTGCCGCTGTTGGCAATCTGGCTCTACAACACCTCCATCCTGCTGTTTGACGTACCCGCCACGCTGTCCCCCGACCTGCCGACCGTCGCCAAACTGCTGACCTCCATGCTGCTGGTGCTGCTGCTGGCGATCGCCCTCCGCCATCTCGTCCGCCGCAGACCACGCCCGGTCTGGGGATTTGTCGTGCTGTTTGCCCTGACGATTCCTGCTCTGTTGCTGGGGCTAGACGTTGTCCGCAATAGCCAGCTTTCCACGGCTGCCCGCTATTTGCTGCCGTTTCACCTGGGTATGATTTTGGTGCTGTCTTCTTACCTCACTGACTCACTCTGCGCCAAATCCCCCTCTCGGCGGCGATTTGGGCGGGGGCTGATGCTTTGCCTGATTGCCCTGTGCTTTCTGTCCTACGGCTTCCAACTTCAGCAGCCGCCCAAGTACCAGAAAAGTCGCAATCTGCACAATCGGGCGATCGCCGTGTTGATTAACCAAACCACTGGCCAGACCCTTCCCCCTCGCCTGATTGCCGAACCTGCCCAGGCGCTGGATCTCGTCTCCCTCAGTCTCGACTTGCAGCCCCAAACGCAGATCCAGGTGATTGCCTCGATGGGCGAGAATTGGAGGGGCGATCGCCTATTATTAGAACCGTGCCAGCCTGTGTTTCTTTTGAATCCCTCAGCAGCGTTAATCACCCGCATTCAAACTGAAACAAACCAACCCGTTCAGGAAACCTATCGTCCCCAAAAACTAGTCCCCAATGAACTGGCTCTGTCTCTCTGGACAGTTAACCAATCTTGCCCTTCTCCATGATCATGAAATCCTTAATCGATCAATTCCAGAAACAGCACAAAGCCTTTGCGGTTCATCAAGGGGAAAAGCTGGTTAGAAGCTTAGAGGATCTGATTGCGAAATATTCTGCTGTTGGGGACGGGGCTTTTTTTGAAGTTCAGCACTTTCCCTGGGTTGGCCTTCTAGAAACCAACTGGAAAACGATTCGAGCAGAGTTAGACAATCTGCTGAAAGACGTGTATTCCATTCCCAATTTTCAAGACATCTCCACGGATCAGATCAGCATCACTCAGGACAATCTGTGGAAGACCTACTTTCTCTATGGCTATGGCTACAAAGCAGAGCAAAACTGCCTGCGCTGCCCCGAAACCACGCGCCTAGTTGAACAGATTCCTGGCATGAAAACGGCATTTTTTTCTATCCTGCTGCCCCATAAAACCATCCCAGAACATCGCGGCCCCTATAAGGGATTATTGCGCTATCACCTGGGGCTAAAAGTACCCGCAGCGGCAGAGCAGTGCGGCATTCGGGTGGGCAGCGGAGTGCGCCACTGGCAGGAGGGAAAAAGCCTAATTTTTGACGATACGTTTCCCCATTCCGCCTGGAATCATACAGATGACATTCGCGTAATTTTGTTTGTTGATTTCATTCGTCCCATGCGTGCGCCCGTAGCCTGGTTCAATCAGTTTATGATCCAACTGATTGCCTGGTCGCCCTATGTGCAGAGCGGTCGCAAAAATCTTTTAGAGTGGGAAGCCAGACAGAAATAATCGACCCAGACTAATGACAAGATTTAATAATTGATTGAACAGCTAAATTTATACATGAAAATTGCAATTCTTACGTCTGGCTTTCTGCCCGTCGTCGATGGGGTGACAGTCACTCTCCTCCACAGATTGAAGCGACTGAGCGAGTTGGGTCATCAGGTCTTAGTGTTTTGTCCAAGCTATGAATCGCTGGAATCGATCTATCCAAATTGGGCAGACTATACGGGACATTTTTTGCCTGGTGTAGAAGTTATCAATTTGCCAAGCGCCTCATTTATGGGGGTTGAGTTTGAGCGCAATTTTACCTCAAAGTCCTATGATTTTGTGCTGCAAAGATTGGCGCAATTTCAGCCTGATGTTATTCATGTGGATGAACCCGATCGCCTCTTTCTCGGCTTTGGCAAAATTCCGGCGATCGCCCATGCGAAGACGCACCAGATCCCCTGCACCAGCTTCTATCACACCAATTTCTTGGAATACATTGACGACTTCTTTCCGCTGCCAGCCCCGCTGCAAACCTTAGTGAGGTGGCTTTGCCAAGTGTTCATTACTCAGCGGGTATTCAACGCCTATGATGTAACGCTAACGGGCAGCAAAACCACCTATGAAAAGCTGCAAAAACTGGGGATTAGGAATGCGCTATACGAAGAGTTGCTGGGCGTTGATCTAACTGCCTTTAGCCCGACCCTGCGACAGGAACTATTTTTTGAAAAAACCTATGGAATCGAAGTGGGCGATCGCACAAAACTTCTTTTCCTGGGGCGATTAACCCCAGACAAGGGCTGGAAATTCACGCTGAAAGCAGTTCCAACGCTAGTCCAAAACCTGGGTTCAAATCGCATCTCGCTGCTGATTGCGGGGGATGGCGAACTGCGGGATACCATCCGTCAATCGCTAACGGGCGTGGTCGATTTTCACCTGCTGGGTCGCGTGTCTCCAAATCAGATTCCTGCACTCATGGCAAATAGCGATTTCCACGTCACGACCTCCAAAAAGGAAACCAAAGGGCTGACGCTGTTTGAAGCTTTTGCTGCTGGAATTCCCGCCGTTGCTCCAGCGGCAGGCGGCGTTCTGGACAGCATTCAGCCCGGAGTTAACGGTCTGCTCTATGAGCCGGACAGCACCGCAGATTTTGTCGAAAAACTTCAGTTGCTCATCGAAGACCCAGACCTGCGGCGACGCTTGGGGCAGCAGGCGCGAGAGTGGGTGCTGCCCTACGGTTGGGATCAGGCAGTCGATCGCCTGGTCAGCATTTGGGCTTCGCGCCTGCCTGTTGCCACCAACCCCTAGTCCTCAGCGCGGCCACATATAGCCGACGTAGAGTAGAATGCTATCGCGGCCGGGGTTTGGTGGGTATAGCTCGGCATTGGAAATGTGGTGCCAGCGCAGCCCTACCATGAGGTGTTCCTGGTCTCGCATTCGGAAGGTTGCACCGCCGCCGACCTGGGGCGTGAAGTTGAACTGCGATCCACCCTCTGCGGGCACGTCTTCACTGGTGACCAGAAACCCTGCGCCGCCATCCACATACAGTGACCAGGTGTCTTCTCGTACAAAGTGCCAGCGAAGGATCAGCCCAAGATTAAGACCCACCGCATCGTCTCCTGGCTGAATGAACTTGAGCTTATTCAATTCCAGGTTAATGCTGTGCCCGTGGGCAAAGAAGTCCGTAATGCCCGCACCCGCCAGCCCAAACGCTGCAAAGCCGTCATCATCTGCATCGAAGGAAATGGACGGCCCCGCCTGCACGTACCAGTAATTTTGCCCAACGGATCCAAAGCGTTCCGGGGCGGATGGTGGGGCTGGTTCAGCCTGGGCGATCGCCCTCCCGTCTGCATCTGGCTCCGGTGGGTAGTCGGCAGTAGCGGACAACTCGGATGGCAACAGCGCTTCCATATTCAGCAAATCCGCCGCCTGATAAGACGTAAGCGGCATCGGACTCTCCGCAATCGCATCAGCGGAATCTGGTGGAAGCAAGAATTCCGTCGATGCGGCGGGCGGCAACGCAGATGGAGAAGATTCAACGAATGCGGGGGTAGAAGCTGGGGAAACAGCGTCTCGGGGTAATGCTTCCTGGGAAAGGGCCGACATTGGAGAAAGCACGACAGCGCTCCACGATGTTGTCAGAATTAGCGCGACGTAGGAAATTCTAGAAGAAACAGACTGATGATTCAAAGAGGAGGCTCTTGCAAGATTCTTAGGAATAGAAAATGTCATTTTTTTGATGGGGTTTTGGATCTGCTCACGCTCAGCTTTTGAGAGTTGCTGTAAGCTCTGAATTCACGTATTTGGAACAAAAGCATGAACAGTGCGGGTCATAGCCTAGACATTAGTCGGGGTTAGAAATTTAACTAACTAAGAATTCAATCGCGAAATCTCCTTGGCGATCGCCGATACAGTAAGGTGAATTTGCTCCTCCGTATGTAAACAAGACAAAAAGAACCGCAAACGAGCGCGATCGTAGGGCACCGAGGGATAGACCATCGGCTGCACATGAACCCCATGCTGCATCATGCGGTGACAAAGCTGAATCGCTCGCTGGGAGTCGCCGATGATGACCGGAATAATCGGCGTGTCTGCACTGCCGCCTGTGTTCAGCGCGTGGTCTTGTGCGAGGTGGAGGAATAGCTGCGATCGCGCTCTGAGCCGCTGAACTCGCTCTGGCTCCCGTTGCAGCAGTCGCAGCGAGGCGAGGGCGGCTGCCGTGTTCGCAGGAGTCATGCCAACGCTGTACACAAAACCAGGAGCCGTATATTTTAGGTACTCCACCAGTGCCTTGCTGCCTGCAATGTAGCCGCCGCAGCTTGCAAACGACTTGCTCAGCGTTCCCATCCACAGATCCACGTCGCGGGCCGCAATGCCAAAATGTTCTCCAATGCCGCGACCGCTCTGCCCTAACACGCCAATGGAGTGCGCCTCGTCCACCAGCAGGAAGGTTTTGAAACGCTTTTTCAGCGCCACAATGTCTGGCAAGGGAGCGATGTCGCCATCCGCGCTGTAGATGCCTTCAATGGCAATCAGCACTTTCTCATAGCGCAGGCGATGCTGGGACAACAGGTGTTCGAGCGATCGCCAATCGTTGTGCGGAAATTCCATCAGCGTCGCCCCTGCCAATTTGCAGCCCTCGCGGATGCTGTTGTGGCTGAGGGCATCGTAGAGGATCAAGTCCTGGCGACCAAACAGATGCCCGATGGTCGTTACGTTTGTGGCGTGGCCCCCAACAAACAGCAGACAATCCTCAGTGTCCAAAAAGCGAGCAATTTCCTGTTCTAGCTCTCGGTGGAAAGGGCGTTCGCCTGACAGGACGCGACTGGCGGAAACCGACGTGCCATATTCCTGCACCGCAGCAATCGCCGCCCGGGTCACAATCGGATCACCGGACATGCCCAGATAGTTATAGCTGGCGTAGCTGATGAATGTTTTTTCGTGAATCTCAGTGGTGTCGCGGGAAATCCCAGTATGCTGCATGAAAAAGGGGTTGCCGAGTTCTTCCACTCGATTCAATTCCTGTCGCAGGTTCTGATACTCAGGCGTGAGATGAAAGTGATAATAGGATTCTGGAACCTCAAGATTTTCTGATTCAGAATGAGCGATTAGATTTGAACCTGGATTTGAACCTAAATTTGAACCCGACGCATCCGGTTGAGGGGTATAGAGGCTGCTGTTCCCGACTCGATCGGCGGAAATACTTGCATTCGTCAGTCTGTTCAGGCTGGTGTTCTCCTGTTTTGTCCTAGAGGGTGCCGAATCTGACTGTTCAGGGTGCTGCAAGGACAGGGGCGATCGCCCGTCTTCTCCTTCTCTGGCGGTCGCTTCCGTTGCGGTAAGGTCTGTGGCTGTGGCAATGTCCATTGCAATAGACTGCCCAGTTTGGGCGATCGCCTGCTGGGCTGTGACTACTCCTTTCCCCGCAGAGGGGCCATCCTGAAACAGCGTTGTGGCCAGATGCTCCGCTAGGGCAGCCACGCTGGAATGGTCGAGCAGCAGCGCTTGCGAAATGGAGAAGCCTAGCCCTGCCTGGAGTCGGTTGGTGAATTCCACCGCCATCAGAGAATCCATCCCCAAGTCCGAAAACTGATCGTGAATGTCAATCAGTTCCGGTGCGCTAAAGCCCAGGACTTTGGCTAACTGCTGCTGGATAAACTGCTGCAATCGCTCCAGGCGATTCGTGAAGTGATCCGTCCCGAAATCGCCCGCCTGCTGCAAGCTTTGCAACAGCGGAGAGGCAGCAGGGGTAGCAACGGGCGCGGCGGGCAGCAGGCGCTCAAAAAAGGGCGATAGTTTCTGTCCTGCTTGGGCTGCCCGAAACCTAGCCCAATCGATGGGCAACACGCCTGCCTGCACCGGGTTTTGCCGCAATAGCTCAGCCAACAGCGGCATCCCCTGCGCGGGCGAAATCAGCGTCATGCCCTGAGCTTCGAGCCGCTGCCGCTCTCGTTCCATCAGTTGCGTAGACATGCCCACGGCCCAGGCTCCCCAGTTGACGCTGAGGCCCGGCAGTCCCAACTGGCGGCGATGATGCATCAGGCTGTCCAGCACTGCATTGGCAGCGGCGTAGTTGGTCTGGCCCGCCGAACCCAGCAGCGACGCAGCCGACGAAAAGCAGACGAAGAAATCCAAATCGTGCGATCGCGTCAGTTCGTGCAGGTTCCAGGCTCCCTGCACCTTGGGAGCCAGCACCGCCTGAAAGCGCTCCCACGTCTGGTTTTGCAGGATGCCGTCGCCCAGCACGCCGGCCGCGTGAACCACGCCCCGCAGCGGTTGGGGACAGCGTTCCAGCAGAGGGGCGATCGCCCCCGGTTCTGCCACATCTGCCTGGGCTGGGATGACGGCCACTCCCTGGGCTTTCAGGTCGTCGATCCAGGCTTGGGCGATCGCCGAGGGAGCCTTGCGCCCCACCAGCAGCAGGCTCTTTGCCCCCTGCTCCACCAGCCATTGCGCCGTGAGTTGGCCCAGCGCCCCCAGCCCGCCCGTAATTAGATAGGTTCCATCGGGGCGAACCGCAGGCTGCTGGGGCAGCACGGGCGGCAGCGTCATCACCACCTTGCCGATGTGCTTTGCCTGGGCCATGTAGCGAAAGGCAGTCGGCGCTTCGGCAATCTCAAACACCGTGTGCTTGAGCGGCTGCAACGCCTCCCGCTGGAACTGGTCGGTCAGGTCGTTCAGCAGCGCCGCAATGTAGTCTGGCTGCGCCTGCGACACCTCCAGCAAGTCAAACGAAAAATAGTCCACATCGGGGCGCAGGGCGCGAACCTGCTCCGATGTCCAGATGCCGAGCTTGCCGATTTCGACGAAGCGACCCCTGGGCGACAGCAGTTCCAGGCTGCGGGGAATGTAGTCTTCGTTGAGGCTATTCAGCACCACGTCCACGCCCTGGCCGTGCGTGGCTTTGGCGATCTGGTCGGCAAACGCCAGCGTGCGCGAATCAAACACATGCTGCACGCCGAGAGACTTGAGGAAGGCCTGTTTGGGTGCGCTGGCCGTGGCGTAGACCTCGGCCCCAAGGCGCAGGGCAAGCTGAACTGCGGCCAGACCTACCCCGCCCGCTGCGGCATGAATCAGGATGCGTTCGCCCTTTTGCAGCTTTGCTAACTGGCAGAGTCCGTGGACTGCCGTCAGAAACGCCGTCGGAATCGTTGCTGCTTCCGCAAAGGTGAGGGATCTGGGCTTCGGCGCAACCCATTTCGCATTTACGGTGACATGCTGCCCCAGGCTGCCAATTGCCTGCGCGGCCATCACCTCGTCGCCCACGCGGAATGCCGTCACGCCTTCGCCCAGGGCCACCACCGTCCCTGCACACTCGCCGCCAAAGGGCACTGCGTCTGCCGTGGCAAAGCCCATGTGTTCCAGATAGGGCTGGAGCATTCCCAGGGCGTTCAGTACGTCGCGGAAATTCACGCCTGCCGCCCGCACCAAGATCTCCACTTCACCAGGGCCGGGCGATCGCCGCTGGCAGGGCATCAGCGTCAGGTGATCCAGCACGCCGTATTGCGTCAAGCCCAGGCGAAATGAGGGCGCAGCGGGAATCGTCAGGGCGGGCTTTGCCAGATCCGGACTCAGCCGCGCCCCGTAGCGAGTGCCCTGGCGATAGGCGATCTGGTCTTCCGCACCGGTCTGGTGCAATGTCGCCAGCAGGGTTGTGGCGGGGTCTGGGTCTGCCGCATCTAGGTCGATGCAGGTGCAGCGCAGGTCGGGCTGTTCTTGGCGCAGCGATCGCCCCAATCCCCACAGCGCCGCCGCAGGGACGTGGGTGGGCGGGTCAGATGGGGCAATTGCTTGGGTTCCCGCCGTGACGATCCACAACCGGGGTGGGGGGGATTTTTGAACGGCATTGAGCGCCTGCACCAGATGCAGCACGCCGCCGCAAAGCTGGGTGCAGGTTTGGGTTAGCGTTTGGCCCGTGCTGGACGGTTCCGTATCCAGTCCCCACAGGTACACCACATCGGTCACCGGGGCGATCGCCACCGGTTTTGCAATGCGTTGCTGCATCTCTCCGGCATCCAGCGGATTCACGCTGTTTGCCAAAGCCCCATCCGACCCCCAATCCGCAAACAGCAGTGATGCGCGATTCCCGACGGGATTGCTATGCGAATCGCCCTGCTGGGTCAGATGTTCTGCCAGTCGTTGGCCAATCTTTTGGCGATCGCTCAGAATCATCCAATGGCGGGATTGAGCCGACACAGGCGCAGGCTGAGGATCATTCCTATCCGCCTGCCAGTCTAGGGTATAGATCCATTCCGTTTGCAGTTCTGTGGAGTGGGCCGGATCACGTTCTACAACCTGCGAAGATCCTGTGCTGCCGGCCAGCCACAGAAGCGACATTTCGCCGACGGGATGCAGGGTCAGTCCTGTGATCTCAGCCACGAGTTCGCCATTCGGATTGAGAATCTGTAAATCCGCAGCTAGGGGCAATGCGGCTTCGCTGGTCTGATGCCAATGCCCGCCGTTTTCCGGTGGGGCCACAGCGCGAACCTGCCGTACCCAACTCCAGACCGTGGACTGGGCCGGAACCCCCAGCCGCAGCGATTCGATGCCCGTAGGTAAGTAAGTTCCGGCAGCACTGTCCAGCCCGCAGGCGGCCGCCACCGTTTGAAAACAGCCGTCCAGCAGTGCGGGATGGAGATGGTACGCCGCCGCCTCAGTCCCCAGCGTATCCGGCAGATGCAGGCGAGCCAGGGCAGCGCCATCGCCCTGCCAGAGTTGCTGAATCACCTGAAACGCAGGGCCATAGTTCAGGTGTTGCTGGCGCAACTGGGCGTAATAGTCCAGCGGGGCGATCGCCTGCTGACGAAATTGTGCCTGGATCGCTGCCAGCGCAGGGCCGGAACTCAACGGCTGACCTGCTGCCAAAAAGCCCGTGACATGGCGCGTCCACGCCTCCGACTCAGCGTTCAGGCTCAAGAGTTGGAACCGATAGCCGCCTGCTTCTGGCGACAGCACCAGTTGCAGCGGGGTGGCAGCCGCCGACAGCCGCAGTGCTTGCTCAATGCGAACCTGAGTCAGTTCTACTGGGGATAGCCCCACGGCCCGCCCCGCGGCGATCGCCATTTCTGCATAGGCGGCGGCGGGAAAGACGGGCTGCGTGGCAATCCGATGATCCGCAAGATAGGCGGGTGCATCGGCGCTGACTTGCGCTTCAAACCGGATGTCGCTGGTGCCGCCCAGCCGCAGCCGTTCGCCCAGCAGGGGATGCAGCCCTAGAGAACGCGGGCGACTGGGTGCAGATGGGCTAACTGATCCAGACGGGTGATCCGGCTGCCACCAGTAGCGCTGTCGCTGGAACGGGTAGGTCGGCAGGTTGGGAATCCGTCGGGCAGAGGGAGGGGCGATCGCCCGCCCGTCGATATCCACGCCGCGAACATACAGTTCACCCAGGCTGCTGAGCAGCGTTTGCCAGTCGTCTTGTCCCGGTCGCAGGCTCGGCAGCCAGAGCATGGTTTCCGCCAAATCGGGATCGCTGGCCTGCACGCACAGCCGCCCCATGCCCAGCAGAATTGGCTTTGCGCCGATCTCCAGCAGCACGCCACAGCCCTGCTGCTGCAAGGTGTCCATGCCCTGCCTAAATCGCACGGGCTGGCAAATATGTTGAACCCAGTAGTCGGGCGTGGCGATGTCTGTGGTCATAAAATCGCCCGTCACGTTGGAAATTAGCGGAATGTGCGGACTGTGGTAAGCAACGGTATTCGCAACCTGGGCAAACTCCGCCAGCATGGGCGACATCAGCGGCGAGTGGAAGGCATGGGAGACGTTCAGCGGTGTGGTTTTGATGCCTTCAGCGGCGAGTTGAGCAGTGAGCTTTGCCAGGGCCGTTTTCTCGCCGGAGATGACCGTAGACTGCGGGCCATTGAGAGCGGCGATCGCCACCGTTTCTGCCGTCCCCAGCCGCGCCGCCACCGTTTCTGCATCCGCCATCACCGCCACCATGCCGCCGCCCTGCGGGAGAGCCTGCATCAGCCGTCCCCGCGCCGCTACCAGCCGCAGCGCATCCTCCAGGCTAAACACCCCGGCAATGCAGGCCGCCACATACTCGCCAATGCTGTGGCCCATGACCACCGCAGGCTGCACGCCCCACGACTGCCACAGCGTCGCCAGGGCATATTCCAACACAAACAGGACCGGCTGGGTGTAGGCGGTCTGGTCGATCCAGTCGGCGGCTTCGGAAGCCTGGTCTGGCGCGGGATACAGCACCGACAAGAGGGGACGCTTAAGCTGAGGCTCCAGCAGTTTCGCGGCTTTGTCTACCGTTTCGCGAAAGAGCGGCTGTGTTTGGTAGAGCGATCGCCCCATATCCACCGCCTGCGACCCCTGACCCGTAAACAGAAACGCCACCTTTGTAGCTGCTTGGGAAGCCACACCGTAAGTGAGATTGGCCGTTTCCTGGCGCTGGGCAAAGGCTCGAAGCTGCTGCTGCATCTGCACAGGAGACGCTGCCACCAGCGCCAGCCGATGGGAAAAGCGCGATCGCCCGGTGTTTGCCGTAAAGCACAAACCGTCTAAATCCGTCTCTGGGTGATTCGTCAGGTATTCGCTATAGCGGTGTGCTAGCTGTCGCAGGGCAGTTTCGCTTTTGGCGGAGAGGGTGAGCAGATACGGCGGGCGATCGCCTTCCGATTCATGTTCCAATAGCGCGTCGATCTGCTTCTTTTTTGAATTCTTGTTTAGCTTCTTGCTTACCTTCTTGCTTACTTTCTTATTTATCTTCTTAGGGACATTCTTAGCCCCATTCTGTTCAGCAGGCGGCGGTGCTTCCTGCATGACGATATGCGCGTTCGTGCCGCCAAAGCCGAAAGAATTCACTCCGGCGATCGCAGGGCTGGATTTCCACGGTGTTAGCTCCGTCTGCACTCGCAACGGCAGTGAGTCAAATCCAATTTGCGGATTGGGTGTTTGGCAATGGAGGCTAGGCGGAATTTGCCCCTGCTTCAGGCTGAGGGCGGCTTTGATCACCCCTGCTACGCCCGCTGCCGTTTCTGTATGCCCGATGTTGGACTTCACCGAACCCACCGCGCATAAGCTACCTGCCGGACGCTCCTCCGTCAGCACTCGGCCCAGCGCCGTGATTTCGATCGGGTCACCCAGTTTCGTACCCGTGCCGTGCGCTTCGATATATTGCACCTGCCCTGGGGAAATGCCCGCCCGCCGATAGGCCGCCCGCAGCACCCGCTCCTGCGCGTCTACATTCGGCGCGGCCATGCCGTTGCTGAACCCATCCTGATTTGCAGCCGTGCCCCGAATCACGGCATAAATCGGGTCGCCATCCGCCTGCGCCTGCGACAGGGGCTTCAGCAGCACCATCCCTGCCCCTTCGCTGCGGACGTAGCCATCGGCCCTGGCATCAAAGCTGCGGCAGCGCCCGCTGGTGGACATGAACCCGCCCCGTGCAAAGCCCAGCGTCACCGTCGGCAGCAGCAGCACATTCACGCCGCCCGCCAGCGCCATCGTCGATTCACCCGTCCACAGGCTTTGACACGCTAGGTGAACGGCAATTAGCGAGGAAGAGCAAGCGGTATCCACCGACAGACTCGGCCCCTTCAGGTCAAAAATATAGGAAATCCGATTGGCGGCGATGCAGTTGCCCGTGCCTGTGGTGAGATACGGGTCATCAATGGGGTCTTGCCACAGCATGATGGAATAGTCGTGCGTGCCGATGCCCACAAACACGCCCGTATCCGTTCCCCGCAGGCGCTCCGGCACAATGCCTGCATCCTCCATCGCCTCCCACGCCACTTCTAATAAGAGCCGCTGCTGCGGGTCCATCGTGTTCACTTCGCGGGGCGCAATCCCAAAAAACAGCGGGTCGAACTGATCGACCTGTTCTAAAAAACCGCCCCACCGCAGGCTGGCTCTGGCTGATTCTGTATTCGCCACTGCTTGAAACTGGTCTTTGTTCCACCGAGCGGGCGGTACTTCTGTGACGGCATCGACACCGTTTTTAAGCAACTGCCAAAAAGCGTCGGGAGAATCAGCGCCGGGGTAGCGACAGCCAATTCCAATAATTGCGATGGGTTCTGGGGGCATACGCGAGTCGGTCAGTGGACAGGGGAGTTTATAGAGGAGGGAGAATTTTGGGTTTTAGATTTTGGGTTTTGGATTTTAGATTTTGGGTTTTATGTTAATTTCCAGGCTCAATTCTGTACAGAAAATAGCTGAAAATCTCACTTAAGCAACACAATGAATGCTCTGAATGCTCCAAAATCGGCAATCTAAAATCAAAATCAGCCCTGGTTTGGCTTAGGCGGAATCGTAGGATTGTTCCTGGAGCCACTGGAGGATTTCATCGGTGGAAAACGAGCGGTTTTGCTGGATTGAAAGATTTTTAATATCCTGGCAGATCTGCTCGTACTTTTCTCGGTCGAGTGGCTTTTGCAGGCAGTGTTCAAACAAGTAGCGAATGTTGCTTACGCCGCTGTGTTTGCCGAACCAGATTTCCGGCTGCCCGTAGGGAAAAATGGCGTAGGAGAGGCGATCGCGCATTAGGGAATGCACATGAATCCCGGCTTCGTGACGCTGGGCCGCCTGCGAATAGGGCGGATAGGCCCGTGCGCCCAGTTGGTCGAGGTGCTGGCCGACGCGGGCGATCGCCTCGTAGTCTATCCCCGCCACCTCCCAGCCAAACCGCAGCCGCAGCCCGTTTAGCACCTGCTCGATGGCCACATTGCCCGCCCGCTCTCCGATGCCGCCAAAGGTGCCAGAGATCCCCGCCGCCCCGGCCCGCACCGCCTGGATCGTGTTCTCTAGGGCCAGCCCCATGTCGTTGTGAAAATGCACAATCAGCGGCGCACAGCGGGCCGACGCGAGTAAATCGTGAATCCAGATGTAGGATTTTTCTGGCGTAAGGCAGCCCACCGTATCGCACAGCAAAAACTGCTCCAGGTAGGGCGAAAACTGGTTGATACATTCCACCAAAAAATCAAAATCGGCGCGGCTGGCATCTTCCGCTGCAAAGCTAATTCGCAGCCCAAGCTGAGCCGCGTATTCCAAATGCTGGCGGACGCGACGGCACATATTTGCCCGCACCATCTGCACCTGATCTGGGGTCGCCTTGATGCCATTGAGCAACGCTGCCTCTCGCGCCTGGCCGCCTTCCGCCACCTGCATCTCTGGGTCGCGCAGCAGCAGCAGCCGATCCGACACGGCATGAAACAAAATAATGTGCTGCACCCCCGTCGTTTGGGACTGCCGAATGCAGGCTTTGCTCATCATTGTGGATGCCGCCAGTTGTCCCCCCAGCCCATCGGCTACCAGCGTTTTCACCAACTGCTCCTCGACCGGGTGAACGGCGGGCATCAGGGCGAGCGAGTGAACCCCTGTGCTGGCGATTTCGTGGGCCAGCTTGCGCTTCATGTCTTTGCTAAAACAGACTCCGACCTGCTGCTCTCCGTCGCGGAGCGTTTCGTCGGCGATGATCAGGTGAATGGTCTCCATAGGATTGCAGTCGGACTCGGTCCCAAGAAACAACAACTACGGCGACAAAGTCCGCATCAGAAAAATCTGCATCTAAAAATCTGCATCAAAAAATCTTCATCAGAGGCTCATCGAAACGGCTGATTGAAAAGGCTCAGCGAAACAGCGTGGCATTTAGCGTTTATGATTCGGGGTTCATGCAGGTCGGTTTGGGGTTATTCAGTCATGAGTGTTTTTTAGCACAAGACCAGGATGACACAGCGCATGACGCACAAAGTGGATCAGGGTTCCAGAGGACTATTGCACCCCTCAACTGCACCCCTCAACAGGTGCGATCGCCCCTGAAAAGCCTGCTGAAGAGGGTTTCTAGACATCCAGTTCTAGACATCCAGTAAGGATGCACCCCTGCCAGCAGCCTACCTAACCCAAACGTATTACCCGCAGGTACGCAAGTTATACCGCAGGGCACCGTGAATCACACGCGAGGCGCAACATAATAAACATACACCCAGCGCCCTCCCCCACCAGACCCGTGCTGTATAATTGGCTCTGAATTGAAGGGGGCTGAGCGGCGAGTCATCGCTTTCTCAAGCGCTGTCTACAGACAACAGCATGATGGATGCCCATTCCGCGTTTTTGTCCGTGTGTCATGGTGATGAGGTTTCAGATCTCCGCTCCCTGCCCAGTCTCTCAAGGGTTTTACATCGCGCAGCCGTCGGCGAAGGGGCAATTCTCCACATTTCTCCAGCCGGAGCCGAACGTCATCAGCCCTATCGGGCGCTGGCTCAGCAGGCTGCAAGAATTTTAGCTGGGTTGTGGGCCGCAGGCGTGAAAGCGGGCGATCGCCTCGTCCTGCAAATTTCCGATCCCGATGAGTTTCTCGCTGCAATCTGGGCGGGGTGGCTAGGGGAACTGGTGGTGGTGCCCATTGCCGTGCCGCCGGCCTATGCCGAGTCGCAGAGCAAGGCACTCCAGTTCCGCGCCATTTTGGGGCAGTTGGATCCCCCGTGGGTGCTGGTTGGCGGGGCGATCGCCCCTGCCCTGCAAGCCTTTTGCACGGACGGTTCTGCCGAATTTCGCTGCGACCCCAGCCGCCTGCTGCCCCTGCCAGCGCTGCTCGCTGCCGAGTCCGATCCGCCGCTCGAACCGCCTTCCGACACCGCGTTGGCGACCGACCGACTGGCGCTGATCTTGTTTACCTCTGGCAGCACGGGGCAACCCAAGGGCGTGATGCTGACGGAGCGCAACCTGTTGGTGAGCGCCTTTGGCATGGCGTCCGTGAACCGCATTACCGGGGGCAGCCTCAGTCTCAACTGGATGCCGCTGGAACATGTCGCCAGCCTCGTGATGTTTCACCTGACGCAGGTTTTTGTCGGCTGTCCGCAGATTCAGGTCAGCAACGACTATGTGCTGCAAGACCCGCTGCGGTGGCTGGATCTGTGCGATCGCCATCGCGTCACCGTCACTTGGGCCCCCAACTTTGCCTATGGGCTGATCTGCGATCGCCCGCAGGAGGTGGCCCAGCGGCAGTGGGACTTGTCCTGCCTGGCGTGGATGGGCAACGGGGCCGAGGCCGTCGTCGCCAAAACCACCCGCAGCTTTTTGCAGCTCCTCGCGCCCTGCGGTCTGCGGGATGGCGTGGTCAGCCCCGGCTATGGCATGTCGGAAACCACCTCTGGCATTGTGCATTCCCACGAGTTTTCCCTAGCTACGACCCGCGATGAGGATACCTTCGTTGATGTGGGGCGGCCGATTCCCGGCGTGTCGCTGCGGATTGTGGACGAGCAGCAGCAGGTTGTGCCCGCGGGTCAGGTCGGCAGCCTGCAAGTGCGCGGGCTGACCCTCACTCCCGGCTACTACAATCGCCCCGACCTGAATGCCGAGTGCTTTACGCCCGACGGCTGGTTCATTACGGGCGATCTGGGTTTTCTGCACACCGGGCGGCTTACCATCACGGGCCGCCAAAAAGACCTGATTATCCTCAACGGCGCAAATGTGTATAGCCACGAAATCGAAGCCGTGGTCGAGGAGTTGCCCGGTGTAGAGGTGTCCTACACCGCTGCCTGCGCCGTGCGCCGGGATCAGGAAACGAGCGATCGCCTCGCCATTTTTCTGCATCCCACTGTTGAACTGACGGATACCGCAGCCTTGAGGGAACTGGTGAAAGCCGTGCGACGGCAGGTGGCCACGCGGCTGGGTGTGAGTCCCGACTATGTCATCCCGGTGGCGCAGGACGAGATTCCCAAAACCGCTCTCGGCAAAATTCAGCGCAGCGAACTCAGCCGCCGCTTTCAGGTTGGCGCGTTTGGCGATCGCCTCCAGTCCATCGCCGAAGCGTTTCAGCAGGTTCCACCCGCCCCGCCGCCGCGCAACCAGCTAGAGCGATCGCTGTTGGAAATCTGGCAGTCGGTGCTGGGGCTGGGGGCGATCGCCCTCGACGAGCAGTTTTTTGAACTGGGGGGCAGTTCGCTGCAACTGATGCAGGTGTTGCACCAGCTTCATCAGCAGGGGCATACCGTTTCGGCAGTGGACTTGTTTCAGCATTCCACCATTGCCAGCCTGGCCGAGTTTCTGGCGCGGCCCCCGGTGGCTGAGGCGGTGCCTCAGAACCAGCAGCGATTCCCACCGGGATCGCTTCGTGCATCGCAGCGTCGTCGAGAAAATGCAGAACAGTCAAATGCAGGACAGTCGAACGACATCGCGGTAATTGGGCTGGCCTGCCGCTTTCCCGGAGCCGCTTCGCCTGCGGAATTTTGGCAAAACCTGCAAAATGGCGTGGAGTCCATCACTTTTTTTAGCGATGAAGAAATCCTGGCGACGGGCATAGACCCTGATCTGGTGCGCCATCCCAACTATGTAAAAGCCAGCCCGATTCTAGACGATGTGGAGCAGTTCGACGCGGACTTTTTTGGCTATAGCCCCCGCGAGGCAGAACTGCTCGACCCGCAGCAGCGGCTGATGCTGGAGTGCGCCTGGGAAGCCCTGGAGGACGCGGGCTACGACCCCTTTGCCTACACGGCCGACGGCGGGGCGATCGCCCTGTATGCTGGCGCTTCGATGAACAGCTACCTGCTGAACCACGTCTATCCCAACCGCCATCGGCTGGATGCCAACGATTCGCTGGACGTGGTGACGCTGAGCGCGATGGGCGGTTTTCAGATGGCGATCGCCAACGACAAGGACTACCTCACCACCCGCGTTTCCTACAAGCTGAACCTGACGGGGCCCAGCGTCAACGTGCAAACCGCCTGCTCCACCTCGCTGGTGGCAGTGCATCTGGCCGGTCAATCGCTCTTGCGCGGCGAGTGCGACCTGGCGCTGGCGGGGGGCGTGTCGGTGGAAACGCCGCAGCGGGCGGGGCATCTGTATCAAGACGGCATGATCCTGTCGCCAGACGGGCACTGTCGCGCGTTTGATGCCCAGGCGCGGGGCACGATTTTTGGCAGCGGCGCGGGCGTGGTGGTGCTGAAACGGTTGCAGGAGGCGATCGCCGACGGGGATCAGATCTACGCCGTGGTCAAGGGTTCCGCCATTGGCAACGACGGTAGCCAAAAGGCGGGCTACCTCGCGCCCCGTGCCGATGGACAGGCCGCCGTGATCCGTGAGTGCCTGGCCGTGGCAGGCGTTGACCCAGACAGCATTACCTACGTCGAAGCCCACGGCACAGGCACGGAACTGGGCGACCCCATCGAAGTTGCTGCCCTCACCCGGGCCTTTCGCAGCGGCTCCCAGCGCCCGCAGTTTTGCGCCCTCGGCTCCGTCAAAACCAACGTCGGCCATCTCAACGTCGCCTCTGGCATCGTCGGCTTCATCAAAACCGTCCTCTGTTTGCAGCACCGCCAACTGCCGCCCAGCCTGCATTTCCAGCAGCCCAACCCGCAGATCGACTTCGCCCATAGCCCGTTTTTTGTGAATACCACGCTGCGCGACTGGCACACGGACGGCTCCCCGCGCCGCGCCAGTGTCAACTCCCTGGGCATTGGCGGCACGAATGCCCATGTGGTGCTGGAAGAAGCGCCCCCGTTGCTGCCCCCGCGGTCTTCTGTGCCCGATCGCCCGCTGCATCCGCTGACCCTTTCTGCCAAAACGCCCGCTGCCCTGCAAGCCCTGGCCCGTCGCTATGTCCAGTTCTTCGCAGAGCATCCCGACGCGCCCCTCGCCGACGTGTGCTTTACGGCTAATGTCGGGCGATCGCCCTTTGCTCACCGGTTAGCAATCGTCGCGGCAGACGTTGCCGAGGCCCAGGCGCAGTTGCAAGGCTGGCTGAATGCGCCCGAAATCCACACCGTCTCCACCCGCCCCACCGTGGCGTTTCTGTTTACGGGGCAAGGGGCGCAATATGCCCAGATGGGGCGATCGCTCTACGACGCGCAGCCCGTGTTTCGGGGGGCGATCGCCCAGTGCGACGAGATTCTGCGGCCGCTGCTGGGATGGTCGCTGCCCGACCTGCTCTATGGCAGCGCACCCGCTGACCACCTCCAGCAGACCCGCTACGCCCAGCCCGCGCTGTTTGCCGTCGAGTATGCCCTGTGCGAATTGTGGCGATCCTGGGGTGTGCAGCCAGATATCGTCCTGGGGCACAGCATCGGCGAGTATGTAGCGGCCTGCGTGGCGGGCGTATTTAGCTTGGCGGATGCGCTGACGCTGGTGGCACACCGGGGCCGGCTGATGCAGGCGCAACCCCCCGGCGCGATGGCGGCAGTGTTTGCCAGCGCCGAAACCGTCCAGTCCACCCTGCATTCTGCCGGAATTACCGTGGCGATCGCCGCCCTCAACGGCCCGCAGCATACGGTGATTTCCGGTGAACCTGCACAAATCGATCGGGCGATCGCCCACCTCCAGCCGCAGGTTTCCGTCAAGCCGCTGTCTGTCTCCCACGCCTTCCACTCGCCGATGATGGAGCCGATGGTGGACGAATTCCGGGCCCTTGCCAGCCAGGTTCAGTTCACCAGCCCCCGCCTGCCGCTGATCTCCAACCTCACGGGAGCGGTCTGCGGCGAGGAAATAACGACACCGGCCTACTGGTGTCGGCAGTTGCGCCAGCCTGTGCAGTTTGCCGCCAGCGTTGACCAATTGCGTCAGCTTGGCTGCACAGTGGCGCTGGAATGTGGCCCAAAGCCTGTGCTGGCTGGCATGGGCAAAGCGATTCAAAAAGACTGGCAGGAACGTGAACGGCGACCATCTGAAACACAATCTCCAAGTAGTTCTGCAATCCGTTCTGAGAACCATCCGGGAGCGATCCTGGAATCATCGCCGACCCATTCTCAAAACCATTCGGAAATTCGGTGGCTAGCCAGCCTGCATCCGCCGGAAGACAACTGGGCTACCCTACTTCACAGCCTCCAGCAGCTTTACGGCAACGGAGTCACCATCGACTGGCGCGGATTCGATCAGCCCTACGGCCGACAGCGCCTCTCGCTGCCCACCTACCCCTTTCAGCGGCAGCGCTATTGGCTGGATGTCTCACCTGCACGCGCCACGGCCCAGCCACTCCCTCAAGCTGTCCATCCGCTGCTGGGCCAAAAAATTGCCACGCCCCGCGCCACCCTATTCGACGTGCAGCTTCGGCTAGCATCCCTGCCGTTTCTCTCTGATCACCGGATTCACGGCGCAATCGTCTTTCCTGGCGCGGCCTATCTGGAAATGGCGCTGGCGGCTGGGGCGATGCTGCTGCCGTCTAAGCCGCTTCAGCTTGAAAATGTGGTGCTGGCGCAGGCGTTCGTGCTGGAGGAAGCCCTGGGTGGAGGGCGATCGCTCCAAACCAGCCTTGCACCCAAGGAAACTGGATACACCTTCGAGATTCACAGTACCCAGGGCGAGGGTGGACAGGGCAAGGCCCAGTGGACGCTGCACGCTCACGGAACGCTCAGCACAGCGGCTGCCCCCATCTCCACGACCGATCTTTCCCAGCTTCAGCATACCCACCCGCTGAAAATCGACTGGACAACGTGGCTGGCTTCCTTCCCTGGGCTGGACTATGGGCCACGGTTCCACGGCGTAAAGCAGGTCTGGCGATCAGCGCAGGAGCCTTTTAATAGCGTTCTGGGATACGTGCAGCTTCCTGACGCGCTGAAATCTCAGGCAGAACACTACAGCATTCATCCTGCTTTGCTCGATTCTTGTCTGCAAGTCGTCTTGGCTTTGGTACAGAATCCTGCTCAACCCTATGTCCCGATTCGTCTCGATCGCCTGCATGATTACGGTCATCGATCCAATCAACTCTGGAGCTATGTGACGGTCAAAGAACAGTCTGCCAGCGTGCTAACGACGGATGTATGGCTGTTTGACGAGCAGGGAAAGCCCGTGCTGGCGATCGCCGGATTGACCGCCAAGGCCGTGTCGTCCCATGCTTGGGGCCGCACGCCCGACGTTTCCCGCTGGCTCCATGAACTCGCGTGGCAGCCTGCACCCCGCCCTGCCTCGCTGCCTTCGCAGCCCGCAGCGCACTGGCTGATTTTTGCCGATGCCCAGGGCGTGGCGCAGCAATTGGTCGAATGCCTAGACGCGGCGCAGCAGACTTATACACTCGCAGTTAGGGGCGCAGTTCCAGGTGTAGTTCCGGGAGCCGTTCCGGCAGGCACAGTTGCGGCAGACACAGTTCCAGCGGGCGCAGTTCCGGGCGATCGCCTCCCCCCGCTACAGGCAGCACAGCGGGTGAAGGGCGATCGCCCCGACGAGTTCCACGCGCTGGTACAGCAGGTTTTGCAGCAGACCCCGGCGCTCGGCGGCGTAATCTACCTCTGGGGACTGGATGCAGCGACCCTGGCAGACACCCGCACCGCCTATGCCGGAGCGCTCTATCTGACGCAAGCCCTCGTGCAGACGGGCGTTCAGGCTCCTCTGTGGCTAGTGACGCAGGGCAGCCAGTCGCTCAATATCTTCAATATCTTACCTAAAGCCCAGTCCGCAGGCGTGGCCCAGGCTCCCCTCTGGGGGCTGGGTCGCACGATCGCCTTGGAATATCCCGCCCTCCCGTGCCGCTGCCTCGACCTAGAACCGGGTGCAGCCTCCGACGCAGGGGCGATGCTGTGGGCCGAGGTGCAGTCTGGGGCAGCGGATGCTGGCGTAGCGATTCACCGGGGACAGCGCTATGTCGCTCAGGTTCAACCCTATGCGGCTGCCCTGCTGGGGGGCGATCGCGACGCGGCTGGTGGGAACTCTCGCGGGGTGCAACTCCAAATTGCAGAACGGGGCAGCCTCGATCGCCTTGCCTGGGAAACCGTCGAGCGGCGATCGCCCGCAGCAGACGAACTCGAACTGCGGGTGCTGGTGGCGGGGCTGAACTTCCGCGATGTGCTGAATGCGCTGGGGCGCTATCCTGGCGAGGCGGGCCCCCTGGGGCTGGAGTGCGTCGGCGAGGTGGTGCGCGTGGGTGCGGCAGTGCGGGACGTTTCGCCGGGTGACGTGATGGTAGCAATCGCCCCCGGCTGCTTTGGACAGTTCGTC
>NZ_DVEA01000267.1:0-21821 GCF_015295965.1 Thermoleptolyngbya sp. M55_K2018_002 | reverse complement strand
CAGTGGATAGCGAATCACCAGCACCGCCAGCAGCGCCACAATCAGCAGCCCCACCACCCCCGTCAGCACGACATACACCTGTCGCCAGGTCACGCCCATCGCCAGCAGCGTCGTGGCGATCGCCGGGCCCGACAGCGCCCCCACGCCATAGAATCCATGCAGCGTGCCGATTAGCGATGCGCCGCGTTCGTCTTGCACGATGTACGTGTTCACGCCCGCATCGATCAGCCCAATGCCCAGCCCCAGCAGCGTCCCCGCCGCCACCATCAGGCCCCACACGGGCGAGGTGGCATAAATCGCCAGCGCCAGCGTCAGCGTGCCCGCCGCCATCAACAGCATCCGCGCCAGCCCCAGCCAACTGCTGATCAGGCTGCTGGTAAATGCCGCAGCAATGTAGCCTGCAATCTGGCTGACAAACAGCAGCGTGACGCTGGCGGGTGTCAGGCTATATTCCTGCAAAATCGACGGCAACAGCACCCCCAGCCCGCCCTCGGCGATGCCAATGGCAATAAAGGCATAAAAGGCGATCGCCACGCCAATCCAGCGCGGAGATGGCTGAGAAAACAGTTGCGCCATAATATCAATCCTCGATTTTGTCCTGAGCGCTGACCCAACTCGCACCCAGCCCTACTGTCGATCCTCAATTCTGGATTTGCGATTGCCCGTCGAGCAGCCAGGGGATTCCAGACGTTTCATCCGCAACACCACTCAAGAGAATCGATACGACCTCCTGCTAGCAGGCATTTCCGGTATTGTGGCTTGATTCAATAAACCCTGGCTTAAGCCCTGCTTAACGTTTAGATCTTTTGGACGGAAGCATGATCTCCACGAACATGGGGGCACAGCCTGCGATCGCAGACTGGCCTGGCAGTGGATAGGAGTGCAGTGCAGGTCAATCGTTTCCTAACCGCGACTCTCCCGCATTTGGCGCACAAACTGCTCAAACAGATAGTCTGCATCGTGGGGGCCGGGGCTGGCTTCGGGGTGATATTGCACCGAGAACATCGGCAGCGTCTTATGGCGCAGGCCGGCCACCGTGCGATCGTTCAGGTTCAGGTGGGTAATTTCTACCTCGGCATCGGGGAGCGACTCTTGGGCGATCGCAAAGCCGTGATTCTGGCTGGTGATTTCCACCTTTTGCCGCAGGCCCGCTGGCTGGTTTAGCCCGCGATGGCCAAACTTGAGCTTAAAAGATTCGCCACCCATCGACAGACCGAGAATCTGGTGGCCCATGCAGATGCCAAAGACAGGTTTTTGGGCCTTGAGCAAGGCTTTGGTGGTTTCGATGCCGTCGGTGTTGGCGGCGGGGTCGCCCGGCCCGTTAGACAGGAAAATGCCGTCCGGGTTGTAGCTCAGGATGGTTTCGGGCGGCGTGTCAGCAGGCACGACAATCACCCGGCAGCCGTAGCTGGCCAGCCGCCGTAGAATATTGCGCTTTACGCCAAAGTCAATTGCGACCACGGTCAGCGGTTCTGGCGATTTTGCTACGCCTTCGCTAAATTCCCACTCTGGCGGGGTCGGCTCGCTCCATTCGTAAATTTCCCTTGTGGTCACGTCCTTGACCAGGTTTAGCCCGGACATGCTGGGGGCTTCCTGCACCTGCATCAGCAGTTCCGCCGGGTCGAGGATTTCGGTGGAGAGGCCGCCATTCATCGCGCCGACGGAGCGCAGCTTGCGGGTGAGGGCACGGGTGTCGATGCCGTAGATGCCCGGAATGTGGTGCTGCTTGAGGTAGTCCGGGAGGGATTGGGTGGAGCGCCAGTTGCTTGGACGGGGGCAGATATTGCGGGCGATCGCCCCCTTCACCTGGGGCCCCGCCGATTCCTCATCCTCCGGGTTCACGCCCGTATTGCCCAGTTCGGGATAGGTAAAGGTGACAATCTGCCCGCGATAGCTGGGATCAGTCAGGACTTCTTGATATCCCGTCATACCCGTGTTGAACACCACCTCGCCGATGCTGGTGCCCGACGCGCCAAAGGAAAACCCGCGAAACACCGTGCCATCTGCCAACACCAGCAGCGCGGGGGGAGCCGTTACCAAACCCATATCCCTTCTCCCAAACAAGACCAAAATTCCAGCAAATCATACACCGGGATCATCGGTTTGTAATGGTCGTTGCCAAACTTGTTGGATTTGCTTGCTGGCCGGCTTGCTGGTCTGCATTAGGCTTTTGCGGGCGTGAGGCTGCGTCGGCGGGGCGAGTGTTCAGGTTTGCGCTGCGTCGTCGCGCTCTAGGCGCACTTCCACTTCCCGCTCCACATAGTCCCATTCCTTGCTAGCCCGCATCCGCACCAGCAGTTGATCAAACGCGGCGGTGTGTTCTGGTGCAAACTCAAACCAGGTGAGGAAGTCGAACGGTTCCCCCAGGTCGCGGCAGTGGAGCAGGCGACGGGCCACCCCCGGCAGATACTCCAGCCCGACGGCCGTATGGTGAGACTGTTCCTCAAAAATGGCGCGGCGCTCGTCTTGCGCCATGTCCCACCACTGAGCCGATTTTTTAATGGGGATCAGCACAGCGGAGACGGCTTCTGCCCGGTTGAGGTCGGGCTGCACTGCACGGAGCGTATCTAGTTCATCCCGCTTGGCATAGCGGACATTGCTGGCAAAGCTGCGAAGCACCCAGGCGCTGTCGGGTGGCGGTGTGGCGATCGCTCCAGCCACAATGTCCAGACGCTCCACCGGGTCTAGCCCAGTGCCGAGAACGGGTCGAACGTTCTGCACTCGCCAGCGTCCCTGCATTCCACCCACGAACGAGTATTGATTGCCCATGATTAGCTGCCCATCCAGTTTGCGAAGTGCTTGACAGCAGCTTAATTCAGCTTTGGGCAGCGGGAGATGAGTAGAGGCTGAGAAGCGGGCGGGCAGTGCAGGGTAAAGGGACACAAGGATTGGGGGCGATCGCCCCACCCAAAGCGCTACAGCACCTTTAGCAGATTTTTGCGATGGCGATGATAGCGGCTGGCGGCGAGGGCGATGCCCATAAAGCCCCACAGAATCATGCCCGACAGCCCCAGCATGACGCTGCTAAAAATAAACTGAAAAAACACTGCCAGCGAAATGCCCCGTGCAGTGCTGGCAAACGGGTCGGAACGGGCAGCAGAATCTTTGAACAGGCTGACGAGCAGGAAGATCACTCCCCCCAAGTAGGGCAGCGCACCCGCCCAGCCCAGCGTGAAGAAAATGTCGAGAATGGCGCTATCCAGGACGATCATTTCCAGCTTGCCATTGCGCTCATTCACAATCCACGTACTGCCCATGCCGCGCCCCAGCCCTCGTGTAACAGCCACATTGAAATCGCGGTCGTGGTTGCGAGAGCGATCGCGAAAACTCTGGTCGCGGGCAAGGTTAGAAATCGACTCGACCCGTTCGCTAATCACCTCATCAAACGGCTCCATTGCCGTCAGCGGCGTGACGCACAGCACCAGCACCAAAATCGTGACCACCAGCCGCATTTGATACTTGGGCGTGGTGGACGCAAAGGCCGCCAGCAGCCCCGCCACCCAGCCGCCCCAGGCCGAGCGCACCATGCTGAGCAGAATAGACAGATAGCCGCTGACGGCTGCGGGAATGCCCAATACGCTGCGCTCAGAAAACAGCAGCAGCAGCCCTGCCATCATCACCACGGAAAACGGGCCAGGCGAGTGCATGGTACTCCAGACGCGGATTTCAAACGGCTCTGGCTTGCCAAAGCTGACTAGCTTGGTGCGAATCAGCCAAAAACCGTCCCACGGCGGCGCAACCATAAACTGGTAGATGCCGTAAAGACCCGTGAGCAAGACACACCAGAGAAACACGCGCTGAAAGTTGCTGCGGTAGCTGGGATAGTCGCGCCAGTTTGCAAACAGGTGAAAGCCAAATAGAATCGGACAAATCCAGTCGAGGAAGGAACGAATGACAGCAAGCGGTGGATTACCGAGAATGAGTCCGATCAGAAAGGCATAGACCACGCTTGCCATCCCTAGCACAAAGGGCAGCCCGCCCATTTTCGGCGTGCGGGGCAGATAGCGCACCAGCGTCAGCACGCTGACAAACGTGACCAGATAGGGCGCAAGCAAGATAACGCCCTTTTCGTCCCAGAAGCTGTTGTAGTCGCTGACGCGCCGCAGCAGCGGTGTGAGAAACCAGACCCACCAGGCAAACCCAACGTAGAGCAGCGGATAGCGGAAGTAGAGCAACACCGCCACCAGCAGCGCCGAGGCCGGAAAAAACAGCCGCACCAGGCTCCCTGCCCCTACCAGGGCCCCCAGCGTGGCAATGCCAAACACCCCGGCGATCGCAATCCATCCGGGTAAGGACTGACTGGCACTCGGCTGCGGACTCGAAATGACTTCCATAGGCAAAACGCAGGCAAAACGTTGGCAAAACGCAGGCAAAACGGCAGGCGGCTCACGCACCCTCACACACAGAAGACATACTCAGTCAACCCATCCAACCACCCAACCCCCAATCCAAAATCCACAAGCCCCAATCCAAAATCCTTCTCTACCCTCCCATCTCCAACTCCTGCCCCCCAACCCCCGTTCCCAGACCCCGCTTTCGGCTTTTCCACCAGGTCTGAACGCCCTGCCAGCGCCCCTGCATGGCCGCCGCCCACTGACGCATGGCTAAATCGCGCTGTTGCGGAAAATAGCGCACCAACTGGGCCAGCCCAAAGGCATCTCTATGCCCCAGCAGCAGGGCATAGAGCAGGAATATTCCCCGCTGTGCAGGTGGCAAGTGTTCCAGCAGGGCCAGGGTTTCGTTGTGGACGGCGTTTTGGCGGGCGATCGCGCTGAACTGGTGGCGCTGGTCTTCATCGAACCGGGGCGCGGGATAGTGATCGACCAAGACTGCTGGATCGTAGACCAGTCGCCAGCCATCGCGCCGCAGCGCCAGACTAAAGGCCAGTTCAAAGTGAACCTGGGCCCCAGCGCCGCGCATCCGGGTGTCGAATCGTCGGTGGGCGATCGCCGTTCGGCGGAAGCTCATGTTCACGCCTTTGAGAATATCGACCTCTCGCGCCGCGCCCAGTCCCAGGTGATGGTTGCCGATGGGCCGACCAAACCATTGCAGCTTGCCCACGGTGCAGGGCCGGCCGGTCAGAGATTCGGGCAAGTGCTGGATGCGATCGCGCCCGCCCAGTCCGCCCAGTTGAGGATCAGCCAGGAAATGCTGCTCGATGCGCTGTAGCCAGTCTGGGTGGGGCGCAGCGTCGTCGTCTGTGAAGCAAACCACATCGCCCTGGGCAGCGTCCAAGCCCCGATTCATCGCCGCTACTACTCCTGGCAGAGCCACGCTCAGCGTTCGCAAATTGGGCTGCAAGTTTTGCAAGGGGAAACCCTTCTCAGACGCTAGAAAACTCCAGGTGTCGCAATCCGTATCTCGCACCACCACGATCACCTCATCGGGCGATCGCACTTGCTCAGCCAGGGCCGCCAGACAGCGCCGCAGGTCGTCAGCGCGGCAGTAGGTGGGAATGATGACGGTGAGTTTCATGGTTGGCAGTTTGGGGATGATCAGCAGCGGCAGGGCAGCACAGCGCGTCAAACAAGTCCAAATATTGCTGCGCCATTGCGCTCCAGGTGTGGGCTTCGGCGCGGCGACGGGCCGCCTGGCCCAGTTGCGATCGCCGCGTGGGGTCGGCAATCAGCGCGTTCAGCGTTTGGGCCAAATGCTCCACGTCGTTGGGGTCGGGCAGCACCACGCCGCAATCAGGAGTCACAATTTCTGCGCCGCCTGTGGTTACCGCAGTGACCACGGGCAGCCCGGTGGCCATGGCTTCTAGCAGCACGAGCGAACAGGCTTCGTATCGGGATGGAAAAATGAACAGGTCGGCGGCTTGCATCAGATCCTTGAGGTCGCGGCGATAACCCAAAAAATGAACGCGATCGCCCACTCCCAAGTCTTGTGCCAAGCGAGGGTAGGGGCTACCCCGCAGATCGCCCGCCACCGCCAGATGCAGCCCAGCCACCTGAGCCAGAGCGCGAATCACCGTGTCTAAGTTTTTGCGAGGGGTTTTGATATCTCCTGCAAACAGCCCCATCGGCACGTTCCCCGGCAAACCCCAGCGATCGCGCTCCACAGAACCCGGCACAAACTCCGTGATATCCACTCCGTTCAGCACGACTCGAATCTTCGCCGCAGGCACTCCTAGCCTCAGCAGCCCTTGCTTGACCTGCTGAGAAACCGCCACCAAAACCGTCGCCTGCTGAAATGCCCGCTTTTCCCAATGGGCATTCAGGAGGGTGTAGAGCCGCTGATACAGACCCCGCAGTCCAGGAGGGTGATTGGCGGACGATTCCCGCAGGCATTGCTTCGCGAATCGCAGCCAGTCATGGTGGACAAAATGCACCGCATTGACCCCTGCCGGAAAATCGGTAATCGCGCCGTTGAGCTTAATCACATCGAACTCGACCGCGTGCTTTGCCAGCCAGCGCCGACTGTGCCAGGAAAACACCAAGTTTCTCAGCAGCTCCGTCGGCAGCCCCTCAACCGGGATTGCCACCCAAGTCACCCCCGGATGCGGCACCAAGTCTGGCGCAGCCTCGCTGGCCAGCAGCGTCACCGAATGCCCTACTGCCAGCGCGTGCTGCACAATGGCGTAGTTGACGCGCCCCTGCCCGTCTCCTGGAACCACCCGATGCGTCACAATGCAAAGTTTCACTCGCGCTGCCTCCAGCCATGCTAAAGCGGCAAATATCGGTGTTTGATGCAGCCATACAGTTCGCCGCCACGCCAGCAGCCTTCCATCAGCACCCTACACAACGAAGCGCGATCGCGCAGCGAACCAATCAGGCGAACCGGAAACAGCGCCACCGTTTTGACGATCGACTTCCAACTCAAGATTTGCGGCATTCCCTTGTTTCGATGCTTCTGATAAAGGAATGGTTCTGTATATCCAAACTTGAAGGCTCGACGACAGACGCTCCGAATGCTGCCGCGCAGCCGAAAGTGAACAATTGCATCAGGCGCATAGCCCAGCTTAAACCCAGCCTGCTGAACACGCCAGGAATAGTCCACGTCTTGAAGTCGCAGCAGCGTTTCGTCAAACCCATGAATAGCATCGTGAACAGCGTGACGAATTCCCAAATTACACCCGCTGGCAAACTTCAGGTATCCCGACTCGAACAGCTTCAACCCATTTTCGTAACCATAAGCCTGCACCAGCCAGGGTTCATTCAGTCGCCAATACTCCATATACCCACCCACCAAATCAGACTCTTCTAGAGCCGCAGCCATCGCAGCAACCCAGCCCGCGCCGACCTCATCATCTCCATCACAAAACAGCAGAAACTCGCCTTGTGCTGCTGCCGCTGCCACGTTGCGGGCATGGGCACTGCCACCAACCCTAGAGGCATCCACGACGCGCAGATTGGGGAGGCGATCGCCAAACTGCTTTGCAATAGCCACGGTGTCGTCTGTAGACCCATTGTCTGCCACGATCACTTCCCACGGCTCTGAATACTGTTGGGCTGCCAAGGCCGCCAGTTGGGTAGCAAGAGTAGACGCATTGTTGAGGCAGGGAATGATCACGCTAACTTTCATGGGCTGGAATTCGCGAATGGGGTAGATGCTAAGAGTGAATTAGTCAGAATGGGCAAAAAAGCTGGACTCACAAGGCGCTAGCGAGCGGTGTTCTTAAACGAGTCTTGAATGCTCTGAGAGATGCGGATCGACTCGACTCGATTGAGACTTAAAAAGTGATCTGAATCGTCTTCGTGCGATCGCTCCATCAGCACCAGCGAACACAGCAAGCTCAGCATCAGCGCAACCAAGGTTCTCATATTAAACAGCCGACCCCTGAGCGACTGAAATAGGTGAACTCGGGCTTCAGACGGACGATTTGCCAACAGCAGCCCAATGCCCAAGGTTGTTTGGGCGTGCAGCAAAATCTTCTTGAAATGAGGTCTAAATGGACATAGGTTGCTGTCTTGAAGAAAGCGCTGATAGCAAAAGATTTCTACTTTAGCTTTAGAAATTTTGGCTAGCCCATCTCGTCGTCCACTCAAAAAGGTATCCGTGTTTGGATGTTCTCGATGGTAAACTAACTTGTCGGCAAGGTAATACGCAGCCTGCCCATCTTTGCAGCACAGATAGGTAATGTAGAGGTCGTGCATCCTATCCACTTCCGATGGAATATTTGCCCAGTCGATTGACGCTCTCCGAATCACAGCGCCCGCAACGCTGGGGACAGATTTGTGAACCAGACCAACCTCGACAAAGGGTTGGTAGAGTCCGCTCTGGAGGCGATCGCGCCGATAGGCTCGCGTCATCCTGCGCGTGGCAAAGGCGCTGATTTTTCCCGTCTCGTCGATGATGAACTGATCGCAGAAAGCAATCGTTGCTTCGGGGTATTGCTCCAATAGCGGAACCAGACTCTCTAAGAAGCGATCGCTCCAGAGGTCATCATCATGCAAGAAGGCTAGATACTTGCCCCGCGCCATTTTGACAGCATTTATCGCGTTGGCAAAAAGTCCCAAGTTCTTATCGTTTCGCCAAAAACAAATTCGGGAATCATCAAAGGATTCGATGATCGCCCTCGGATCTTTGGGGCTGCAATTATCGGAAACAATAATTTCAATATTTTGATAGGTTTGCCGAACTGCGCTTTGAAGCGCTGCCCGCAGAAAAGTCGGACGATTATAGGTCGGAATAATAACGCTCACGAGTGCAGTTTGATGATTCATCGGCTTACGCTTTAATCGGTTTCTTTAAGTTCCTTGTCTCTGCTTGTCCATGCCCCTGAATTTTATTAACAGCGGTTTCAAAGTCGTTTTCAAAACCCTTTTCAAAGCCGTGGCCTGAACCCGTCTCAACCTTAGGATGCCTGTTGAATTTGGTAGTATTTCCAGAAGCGATCGCGCCGATCAATTAATTCTCGATAGCCGCCTTGCTCGACAATTCTTCCCTGCTCTAGCACCACAATTTTGTCGGCTCCTGAAATCGTAGAGAGTCGATGGGCGATCGCCAGCACGGTTCGCCCGACCGAGAGTTTTTCGAGCGCTTCCTGAATCAGTCTTTCAGACACCGAATCCAGAGCGCTGGTAGCCTCGTCCAAAATCAGGATTTCTGGATTTCGTAACAACGCACGGGCGATCGCAATTCGCTGGCGCTGCCCACCCGATAGCCGAATGCCGCGATCGCCCAGCGTTGTCTCAAACCCCTCTGGCATTTCTAGAATAAACTCCAGCGCGTTTGCCAACCGTGCGGCTTCATACACTTCGCTATCGGTGGCCTGTTCGGAGCCGTAGGCAATATTGCTGCGAACAGACGCATTAAAAATGAACGTATCCTGACTCACAATCGCCAACCGATGGCGAACGGAATCGATCTCGAACTCTCGTAGATCAATTCCATCCAAAAGTACCTGCCCCGCAGTCGGGTCATAGAAGCGAGAAATCAAATCTGCCAGCGTAGATTTGCCAGACCCCGATGCCCCAACCAGGGCCGTAGTTTTGCCTTTTTCGATGCAAAGATTGATATCTTTTAACACCAGATGATCGGGGTCATAGCCGAAATCAACAGCTACAAACTCAATCCCATGAAACAACCCAGGAAAACTGCGCGTACCGTCTTCAAAAAATTGCTTGCCTTCGTCGCTCAAGAGCCGCTTGATATTTTCTACAGACCCCATCATGGTGCTGAGGTGAGAAAACACGCCCAGCAAGTCTTGGCTGTAGGGAACCATGCGAAACAGGATGAATAAAAACGTCAGCAAGGACGCAACGGGCATGATGCGATTGGTGAGCGCGAGGATAATCATGCCCACCAGCACAAAGGTCGCCGAAGCCTCTGCCAGCGGACGCACCAGGCAGGACAGGCGATAGACCGTTTTCCATTCTTGAACCAGTCCTGTGCTGGCCTGATAAAATCGCCGCCGTTCAAAATCTTGTGCAGAAAAGGCCTGTACAGTGCGGATTCCGTTGATGAATTCGATGGCGATAGAAGTCAGTCGTCCGCTGGCTTGAGAGGTTCTAGTACTTCGCCGCCGTACCCGTTTGTTCAGCTTAGAAAACCCAAAGGCCAGTCCACCAAAGAGGAGAATCGAAATGAGTGAAAGCTGCCAGGATAGTAAGAGAATGGCGATCGCATATACCAGCAGCGTAAAGGCACGGGTCATCAGAAATGACATTGCCCCAAAAGCATTTCTGATCCGCTCCATTTCGCTGGTTAATACATCGACCAGTTCCCCCGATCGAGTCTGAGAAAAATAGCTGAGACGCTGCGATTGAAGCTGCTCAAACACGCGCTTGCGGAGTCGATCAATAAGGGTGACTTCACTCGTCAGCGTGTAATATTGCGCCAGGTAATTGAACACAGCCCGAATACAGGTTGCTGCCACAATCAGCCCAGAGACGCGATAGAGCCGCTGATTCACCGGGGCAGTGGTGCCCAATATCCAAACATCAAACCATTTGAACCCAGTCTGGACAGGCGGTGCATCCGGTGAGGTGAGACTTTGCAAAAAGGCGAGCAAAAAACCCAGCCCAAAGCCTTCCGTAACGGATGCCAAAAGCGCAAAACAAACTGCGGCGATCGCCAGCCAGCGAAAGCTTTTGAACTCCCTCAAGATCAAGTGGTTTTCTTGCCAAAATCGAGTTGCTCTCAGGGGCTTGCGAACCAGTTGAAGCAGTTTGAAAAACATGGGCGGAGCAACAAAACAGCTTAGTTATCCCGGATCTCTACGCAGTCTTTATAAAGCTCCTTAACCTCCTTTGCTAGGCGGCATCTCGTCCTGCGGATTCGGCAGTTTCGCGGTTAGAAACGGACTCGGCAAACAGGGCCCCCAGTCCCGACGGGCGACCATAGGCCACCTGAGCGCCCTTTACATCGTTGGCAATCATTCCAATCACGTTCAAGCCATTGAGCGCCGTGGCTGCCTGAATCAGGCTGGACTGGGAGACGCTGTCGAGACGAGCGACGACGGCAACGCCTTCACAAAGCGAGGCAGTTTGAATCGCATCCACAACGCCCAGCACAGCGCAAGAATCCAGAATCACCAGGTCATAGTCTTTTTCAAAGGCTCTAATCCAGTCCCGCAGTTCGTCAGAACTCAGCAGGCGCACCGGATCGCTGGACAGCGGCCCCGCCGTCAGCACATCAGTATTTGCGCCGATGCTGTGCAGTAGGGGCTGCCGATCTTCGCCGCTGAGCAGGGTGGAGAGTCCCTGACGGTTGGGCAGGTTAAGTTGTTGGTGCAGGCTGGGCGATCGCAGGTTGGCATCGATCAGCAGCACCCGCTGATGTAGCCTTGCGGCGCTCAGCGCCAGACCAATCGACACCAGCGTTTTGCCCTCGTTTGCCAGAGCAGAGGTAACGGCAAGCGATCGCAGCGCCGATGCAGGGCTGCTGCGCCGCAGGCTCTTGTAGACCAGATCCATCGACTCTCGAAACAGCGGCCACTGAGCGGCTTGCAGCATGGGCAGGGCAGCGGGCGATCGCCCAGACACGGACAACGGAATCCCCAGCGGCCAGCGCTGACCCACGATGCTACGCGGGAGTTTGGGCACTATGCCCAGCGGCGGCAGGGCTACGGTTTCTGTCAGCTTTTCGGGCGAGTGAATGACATCATCCATCGACTCGCGCAAGAAGACCGCCATTGCGCCCAAAAATAGCCCCAGCACCGTACCCAGCAGCAGATCGGTCAGCACCCTTGGGCCCGTTTTGATGCCTCGCTCTGGCGCTTCCACCACCTGCCA
Organism: Thermoleptolyngbya sp. M55_K2018_002; assembly: GCF_015295965.1. Taxonomy (NCBI): domain Bacteria; kingdom Bacillati; phylum Cyanobacteriota; class Cyanophyceae; order Oculatellales; family Oculatellaceae; genus Thermoleptolyngbya; species Thermoleptolyngbya sp. M55_K2018_002. Next base: position 10,143 of record NZ_DVEA01000267.1, on the reverse strand, counting down.
GTTGTAGCCACCACGCCCAATTTCAATGGCCAACTCCTGACGCGCCTTCAAAAGCTGCTGGAGGGTTTCGCGTTTGGTGGTGATGTCGGGCTGGAGACGGTTGTATTCAGCAATCAACTGCGGAAACTGGTTTAGCTCGTTGCGAAGCTGGGCTTCGGCTCTGGCTAGGCTTTGATCGCGGGCCTGCAAGCCCACCAAATTGGTCTGCGTAGCTACCAACTGCCCAGCCAGCCCCATTTCCACTTCGCCCATCTGGGCTTCGGTGTAGAGTTTTTCTTCGGAAAGTTCAGCGCGATCGCCCAGGATGCGTCTTGCCTCTTGCTGGAGCAGCGCCCGCTCTCGGTCAAGCTGCTGAGTCAGGCTGCGAACCGTGGGCGATCGCTCAGTGTAGGTGACCAACTGCTCTGCCAGCGCCAGTTCAGTCTCTTGCAGCGAGGTCAGCAAGTTGCGAAATCGCTGCGACTGGCTCAGGCGCGACGCGACAATCGCCCCCTGGGGCGTGCGGGCAAGCTGCTGCTGGAGGTCACGAAACCGCATCTGATTATCCTGGAACTCGGCCTGGATGGCGCGGCGCTGTTCGGCGATCGCATTCAGCGCCTTCGCAAACTCCGTGGCCTGCTGCTCTGGGTCGATAATGCCCTGCCCTTCGCGGAAATCTTCGAGCGATCGCTCTGCATTCGCCACCTCTTGCCGCACCGTAGGCAGTTGCTCGTCAATAAATGACAGACCGTTGCTTAGACGGAGCTTCTGCTGCTCCAGGTTATAGGCCAGGTAGACATTTTTCATCACCTCCAGCACCCGTTGCGACTTCAGCGGATCGCCGCTGGTATAGTCCACCTGGAGAATTTTCGTCTCAATCTTATCTTCGGTTTCCAGCACGCGGCTCACCGCCAGACCCCGCTTCAAGTCCTCCAGTCCCAGGTCAGGATACTCAGAGCGCAACGCCTCCACCGCCCGCCCCAGCAGGATGGGACTCTGCATCAGGCGAATTTGCGTGGCGTAGTCAATTTCGACTGCGGCTGGAGCCGTGAACAGCGTCTCTGGCACGGCCCCCCGCAGATTCGCCTTCTGCTCGTAGTTCGACTCCACCAAAAGCTGCATTGAACTGCGATAGGTCGCGTCCTTGCGGGCCGACAGCAAGGTTGAAACCGCCATCGTACTCAGCAGCACCCCCAGCAGCAATAGCCGCCGCCGCATCAGCGTGGCAAAAAGCTGCCCATAGCCGAGTTCCGAGTCGGCTGACCCATTCAGTTTCGCCTCAAGCATGATTCTTCATCCCGCATGAACTCAAAATTTGGAACTCCGGTAGTGACCTGTATGGAGTGACCTTTATGACTGAGCTTTATGGCTGAGCTTAATCACTGAATCTAGACAAACACCCCAAATGAAAACTCTGGACAAATATTTTTGCAGCACGCGCTGAAACAAAAGAACACCTTGAAACAAACCCCTTTAGCTAGGCTCAGCCAGGCTCATCGAGCCAGACTCACCGAGCTAAACGCAACCGCTCGGCGATCGCACACCCCGTCAATAATTTCCCCAATCTTGTCAAAAAAGACCTTCTTGGTAAATCGACTCAGCGCGTGATCCCGAATCCTGGAATAATCCCACTGCACCCGCACCGCCTCTAGCAGCGTCGCCTCCAGCGAAGCAGCCGTCTGCTCTTGAAAGAATAACCCCGTCAGCCCTGGAATCTGCGTATCCAGCACGCCACCCGCGCCATAGGACACCACGGGCGTACCGCTGGCATTCGCCTCCACCGGCACTAGACCATAATCTTCCAGCGCCGCCACTACCACCAGTTTCGCCCGCGCCAGCAGGCTAGCCCGCTCCGCATCGCTGACGTAGCCCAAGAACTGGATATTTCTGGCGCTCATGCTTTCCAGGCGCTTGCGATCTGGCCCCTCTCCCGACACCAGCAGCGGCCAGCCCAGCCTGCTAAACGCTTCCACGATGACATCCACCCGCTTGTAGCCCAGCAGCCGCGCCGAAGCCAGATAGAAGTCATCCTTCTTGTCCGAAAATTGAAACAGGCTGGCATCAATTGGATAATTCACCGTCACCGCTGGGCGGTTGTAAAGCGCCTCAATTCGTCGAGCCACCGTGTTGGAATTGGCAATATACAAATCTGGTTCCTGAGCATAGACCAAGTCTGCCTTTCTCAGGATCTTAAACACCACATCGATAGCGGGATAAAACGTCTGAAAATCTCGATATTCGCGCAGATAGTTTTGCGTATCCCAAAGGAATCGGGGAACGTTATGACAAAAGCAAATGTGCTTTGCGTGGGCCCCTTTTCGCACGGCTTTTGCAAAGCTGGTGCTGCTGCTCACGATCAGATCGTAATCTCGCAAATCGAGCGCTCGAAATGCTGGGTAATAAAACGGAGCCAGCAGCCTAAAATACTTCGAGGCATTGGGCATCGCCTGCAAAAGGGTGGTTCGCACTTCGCGATCGCCCAGTTCGATCGTGCGCTCCGGGTCATACAAAGACGTGTAAATATCTGCGTCTGGAAAATATCGGCATAGCAGTTCAAAAACCCGCTCTGCCCCACCCCGCTGAGTTAGATAGTCGTGTACCAGCGCAACTTTCATGGTTAGAAACTCTGTATCTAGCTAGTTCAATATCCCAGCCATGAGCAAAACGGGAAGCATTTACATAATAGTCAAGGCATCGATAAAACACGGCTTGTTCAACCCCAATCAGCAACCTGACTGATTTCAATATTTTTTAAGTCGTCAAAGTTTTAGATCACCATTTAGAAGGCTATTGGAACCCCGATTTAGACCATTAAGACCAACGTCATAGAACCAGCAAAGCAGACCATAGAACAGATGCACTTTCCAGCATTATTTCCAGCATTAATATCATTTGGTGCTAGAAGTTACGTAGACTAACCGGAACTCGTAAAAGTACGATGTCGTCGCCAACAAAGGTTTACATAATCTTCATACATAAGGGCAAAATCATGAATTTTTCATGAAGTTATCAAGAAGGCACGACTCTCTTTAGAGGTTCAAAGTCCTGAGGACAGACACTTTCAGCTTCTATCACCAGTTTTTATCTTTCGGTCTGAAGTTCATGTTTTTTTAACGGGAAACGACCGGGCATATCCGAGTAATTACTGAGATCATCAGATACATCCTCAATGGCGATCGCCCCAATTTTCTCGTTTTGTACTAGTCCAATGCGTAGCCCATGCAAAAGCGGTCAGGGAAAACCGTCTGCTCCCCGGCCGCTTTTTGGCACTGTTTTTGGCACTGTTTTTGACAGTTATTCTGAGTTTCTAATTGCTGCCGTTTCCTATCCAGAACATTAGGAAAACCTGGCGATCGCGCTCCGATACAGCATTTTTGGCAGCCAGAAATTCTCACATTCAAAAGTTCTCACCTTGCAGTCATCACTCCCAGACAAAACATCTACAAAACCGGCTCGCAGTCAACAACCTTGCTAAGTTTAGAATGGTCTCTCTAGGCAAAGTAATTGCCGACTGACAATACCCCAGCCTGGGCATCGCCCGGACTCAAGGCGATCGCCGTGACGTTGATTAGCAAATCACGACCAGCAGAAAAGCCCTCTTGATTATCGTTCACCGAAAGATAGGTACGGTTTCGCCATTCAAAGAAGACCGCTTGGTTTGCCAGGAGTCGCTGATTGCCTCGTCGGGCTTGGTTTTTGTCGAGATAGGCGGCTTGGACTGCTGCTTCGAGCGATCGCCCAGTTTTCACCCCGGCATTAAACAATCTGCGGGATCGCCGTTTGCGTCAACAGGCTGCTGGAATGAATCTGTCAGCAAAGTTGCCGCCTCCGTCTATTGCCTTTTCTGATTGCGCTGTCGCATTCCAAAAGAGTTTGTATGCACACCAGACTTCTGTTAGAATGAAGCTTCGGCATCTTGGAGAGATGGCTGAGTGGTCGAAAGCGGCAGATTGCTAATCTGTTGTACGGTTCGAAAGTCCGTACCGAGGGTTCGAATCCCTCTCTCTCCGTTCTGGATTTATGAACTTTGGGCATCGCTCGGAGATAGCTTGGTCGTGTTTTAACTGCTCGAGCACACTTAGCGGCCAAGCAAATTGGAGTGGCTGAAGTTGGGTGATCGCTTCTATCTGCTGAACGCAGCCCTGGCTCTTTCTATTAAGCTTTTTTGCACTTTTCGTTACATTTGTTGACCACATAAGCATTAGGCACCGTTCCGGGATAGTCTAGATCCGGCAACGGTGAAAACCGTATGCAGCATCAGTGCTGCGGGTGTTTCGTCAATCATTATCCTTTACGTTTAGCAACTGTTCTTTTTCCATCATGGCAACGTCTCCCTCTCCCGAAGCGACTTCTCCGTCTACTAGTTCTGTCTCTGCGAACGCTGCGGTTAACGTGATGCCCCCTGCCGATTCGCGGGAGCGTGTCAGCACGGCGCTGAAGGCGCTGCAAGACAGCATCTGTCAGGGACTAGAGGCACTAGACGGCGAGGGCAAGTTTCAGGAAGATGGCTGGGTGCGCGAAGAGGGCGGCGGCGGGCGATCGCGCGTGCTGAAGGGCGGTCGTGTGTTTGAGCAGGGCGGTGTGAATTTCTCAGAAGTGTGGGGCAAGGATCTGCCCCCGTCGATTTTGGTGCAGCGCCCAGAGGCGGCGGGGCACGGCTTCTATGCCACGGGCACGTCGATGGTGCTGCATCCCCGCAACCCCTACATTCCTACGGTTCACCTCAACTACCGCTACTTTGAGGCGGGCCCAGTGTGGTGGTTTGGCGGCGGCATTGACCTCACGCCCTACTATCCCACCCGCGAAGATGCCGCCCATTTCCACAAAACCATCAAAGCAGCGTGCGATCGCCACAACCCCCACTATTACCCCGCCTTTAAGCGCTGGTGCGACGAGTACTTCTACCTCAAGCATCGCGGTGAAACGCGCGGTGTGGGCGGCATTTTCTTCGACTATCAAGACACGCAGGGCATCCTCTATCCCATTTCCTATCCCGGCTCCCACAGCGACACCCCCGCAGCCGACTACAGCAAGCAGGTCGGCCCCGTGCAGGGACGCACCTGGGAAGACCTATTCGCCTTTGTGCAGGACTGTGGCAACGCCTTTTTGCCCGCCTATGTGCCCATCGCCGAACGGCATCAGCATGACGAGTATGGCGATCGCGAACGGAACTTCCAGCTTTATCGGCGCGGGCGCTACGTCGAATTCAACCTGGTCTACGACCGGGGCACGATTTTTGGACTACAAACCAACGGCCGCACCGAGTCAATCCTCATGTCGCTGCCGCCACTGGTGCGCTGGGAATATAACTACAAGCCGGAACCCGGCACACCCGAAGCAGAGCTATACGAGGTGTTTCTGAAGCCGCAGGACTGGGCTGAATGGAACGGTTAGGGCATCAAAAGCTGAGCATCTCCGGGTCGTGGCTCTAGCGGCAGGGGCTGAGTGGAGCCACGCCCGACGGGGGGCGCGTTCTGCTGGGGAGTTTCGGCGGACACGCCAGAGGGTGTCAACTGGGGCGGCGGACTTAGCACGCTGGGATTAAAAAAGGCAACAAGCGTGTTCACCAGTGCGTCGCGCTGGGCGCGGGTGAACTGGTTGACCACAGCGGTGTCTGCCTCTAGAGGATTGGTGGTGAGATTAATGGCTCCAGGATAGGAGCCAGGAACCATCGGCTCGTTGATGCCCAGGTAATCCGCCAGGGTCAGCTTCCAGTCAAACCGGGAGATGGGCGATCGCCCCTTAATCAGCGTGTGGTATCGGATCATCCGGCTGAGGAAGGTATCTTCGGGATCGACGGCTCCCGTGCGCTGAGAGATGTAATTATTTTCAAGCGGTATCTCCGGCAGGCGGCGATAGATCTCCTCCGCCACGCGGCTGGGAATGGGAACGCCATACTGCTGTGCGATCGCCCGTTGTGCCCCCAGCGGCGAGTTGGCATAGCGGGTCTGGGTTGGCGCAATCAGCCCCAGAGCTAGCAACATGCCTGCCGCGATCAGCAGTGCGGCAATTAACCGAGAGAGCAGCCGAATCCGGGTTTGTCGGCGTGAGCGCGATCGCATGGTCTCCCCTCCACATTCCTTCCAACTAAGCTTGCGCTATTCACCAATAATTTCTGGTTGAGTTAGCTCGTCCGACATTTCAATAATGGCGCGAATCACGGGCTTCATCTTGGGATCATCCAGGCTGTCAAACTCCTCGAAGCGGCGGCGCTGAGCGCGGTTGGCCACCTGAACTGTGATGCGATAGCGATTGGAAGCCGCGTTGATGAGATCCTCAGCCCGACGCATTAAATGGCTGGAATCAAAATGAGACCGTTTCATAGCTGCCAATCCTTAGAACGAGTAAACAGAACAAATAAACAAGTCAACTAAACAAGTCAACGCGCAAACCAACTGACGTACTCCAGTGTAGCCAATCGAGTCGCGGTTGATGCCGACCATCAAACCAAAGTTGCGCTCAGAGCAGCGCGAGGCTCATCAATTCATCGCTCTATGGGCACGCTGTTGGCAAAGGTATTGAATTCAATCACTGGGCAATCACTGGGCAAAACCTCTGGATCTCTGGATTAAGCTGGATTAGCTGGATCAACATGATGGAGCAAAATCTCTGGACAAAATCGGAGCAGGCATAGTTTCGGAACCTAACCGCATGTTAAGATATGCAGCAATTATGAGATCTGTGTTGGAGAGGTTATTTCACTCATGGAAGCGGCTCTGTTACTCGCAAAACTGCCCGAAGCCTATGCAATTTTCGACCCCCTGGTGGATGTGCTGCCCATTATTCCCGTGTTCTTCTTTTTGCTGGCGTTTGTGTGGCAAGCTGCCGTGGGCTTCCGCTAAGCTGCTTTGCCTAAGCTGCTTTACCGAGGTTTTGATTTTCTCAGGTTCTTTGAAGGGGGTGGGGACAGGTTGGTTCCCGCCTTTTTTCATGCCTTTCATGCCGTAGTTTTTTGTGTCCTGAGGGTCTGCCCCAGTTAGCTGATTCGCCTAGTCCGCCCGATTCGTTTACACAAGGAACTTGATAATCCACATCATCCGCTAGTGGTCGCCTGCCAGTAGCCTGCCAAGGGGACTTCGCTTCTGTATGCCAGTTTTGAGCGCCCAACGTCTGAGAAAAGTCTATCGAGAAAAGAAGATAGAAGTGCCCGCCGTGCGAGACGTATCGCTGGTGCTGAGTGCGGGCGAGGTGCTGGCGTTTCTAGGCCCCAATGGGGCAGGCAAAACCACCACCATCAAGATGATTGCGGGGCTGATTTTGCCCGATGCGGGCCAGGTGCAAATCGTTGGGCGCGATCCGCACCGAGACAGTCGGGCGCTGCGATCGCTCGGCGCAGTGCTGGAAGGAAACCGCAACCTCTACTGGCGCTTGACCTGTGAGGAAAACCTGGAATACTTTGGCGTGCTGCGGGGGCTATCGCGACGGGTGGCGCATCAGCGAGGCAAGGCGCTGTTGGAGCGGTTTGGGCTGACGGAAAAGCGCAAAACCGTGGTGCAAGCTCTGTCGCGGGGGATGCAGCAAAAGCTGGCGATCGCCGTTTCGCTGATCCACGACCCGCAACTGCTGCTGCTGGACGAGCCGACCTTGGGGCTGGATGTTGAGGCGACGCAGGCCGTGAAGGCACTGGTGCGAGAAATCGCCGCTGAGGGCCGCGCCATCCTGCTGACCACGCACCAGCTTGACATTGCCGAAGAATTGTCCGACCGCGTTGCCATTATCCGTCAGGGTGAAATTGTGGCGGAGGAAGCCACCCCTGAGCTAATCCGTCAGTTTTCTGGCTCTGCCTACCATATTGAATTGGAGCATCCACTCACGGGCGATCGCCTGCAAAAGCTAGACGCACTGGGGGTTTTAGTGCAGCATTGCACCCTCACCGTCCCCGATTCGTCCCTGCTGTATCCGGTTTTGGACATCCTCAACCCCCTGCCCCTGCTGAGCATCACCCGCGACGAAGCCAGCCTCACCGATATTTTTCTCAAGCTCACCCGCCTCAAAGCTTGAGCAGGATCTGCATACGAACTCTGCATACGAACTCTGCACGCTATTGCTGCACGGCAACACCGCAGCAGGCAAATGTGGGGCACGTCCTGACCTGCCCCATCTCCGGTGTTTCCTGTAGAAATAATGCGAACCAAAGTCGCAATTCTTACCCAAAAGGGGCTGAACTGCTTTCAGTTAAGGGGATACACGCGCCCTCACTGTTACATCCCAACACAGCTTTCATTAATTCTTTATGCCGCCCCTGCGGATATCTTTAGCATTCATCCCGCATAACAGTATTGGAGACTGTTGGAGCTATTTTCAAAGCCCCCCAGTTCCAAAGGCGGCAACTGATGCCCACTAATGCCAATCGAGCCAATCGAGCCAATCGAGCCAATCGAAGCCAATTGCAGTTGTCAATTGCAGTCAATGCAATTGCAGTAAGTGCAAACGTCAGAATCATGCGGAAGCTCGTAAACCCTAATCAGGCAACCTTCTAGCCCTGCTCGCCCCAGCATGACAGCGAACGTTCCCTGACCCTCTAGCATCTGACCCCCAAAATCCCGTTTTGCTATGACTATTTCCGTGCTAATTCCCCCGGTACAAGCCATCTCATCCCCCATCCCGCTAACAGACCTGGCGCTGCTGCATCGGTCGCTCCAGCCTCAGCTTGAAGCAGTGATTCAGACGGCAATGCTCCAGGGAGACTTTGTGTTGGGTGGGGCGCTGCTCGATTTTGAAATCGCCTTTGCCCGCGCCTGTGGCAGTGAGCATGGCGTTGGGGTTGGCTCTGGGACGGATGCGATCACCCTGGGGCTGCGGGCCTGCGGCATCGGGCAGGGCGACGAGGTGCTGCTGCCTGCAAATACCTTTGTGGCAACGCTGATCGGCGTGCTGCAATCGGGCGCAACCCCGGTGCTGGTGGACTGCGAACCTGATACCGCGCTGATAGATCTGGTGGCCGCCGAAAAGGCGATTACGCCCCGCACGCGGGCCATCATCCCGGTTCACCTCTACGGGCAAATGGTGTCGCCTCGTCAGTTGCTCGATTTGTCTGGCACCTACGACCTGATGATTTTTGAAGACGCAGCCCAGGCGCATCTGGCGGAGCGCGAAGGCTATCGTGCGGGTTCCGTTGGCATGGCGGCTGCCTTTAGCTTCTATCCCAGCAAGAACCTGGGGGCGCTGGGCGACGGCGGCATGGTGGTGACGCGAGAAGCGCAGATTGCCGAACGGCTGCGATCGCTCCGCAACTATGGCGCACCCTGCAAGCACTATTACACCGAATTTGGCGTAAACAGCCGCCTAGACACGCTGCAAGCCGCTGTGCTGGGTGTGAAGCTGCCCCACCTGCCCCACTGGAACCGCGATCGCCTGCGGATTGCCCAACGCTACGACGAACTGCTGGCCCCCCTCCAGTTTGCAGGCATCCAGCCCATAGTCAACGTCAGCGGTAGCGGTCACGCCTATCATCTCTACGTGGTACGCATTACCGATGCCTGCCCGCTGGAGCGAGTCGCTTTGCAAGCTGCGCTAGAATCTCGCCGCATTAGCACGGGCATTCACTATCCCGTACCCTGCCACTTGCAGCCTGCCTTCCGCTATCTGGGCTATCAACTGGGCGATTTTCCCAATGCCGAGCGGCTGAGCCATCAGGTGCTATCGCTGCCGATTTACCCCGGCATGACAGACGCACAGATTCAGCGCGTCGTCGGGGCGATCGAGGCGGCGGTGAGTGCGCCGTTTTCGGTGTCGTGCTGAATCATGGTGGGATGAGACGTTGGGTGCGGGAGTGATTGGATCGTCGAGGCCCTGGGACGTTGGAGCGTTTTAGTAGTTTCAGTAGTTTCAGTAGTTTCAGTAGTTTAAACAGTGGAATGCTAGAGTAAACTTCTAAACCTCGTCCTTTCCCGCATCCCTGCATCACCTCCCGCACGGGCACTACCATGCATCCTCGCTATTCTGGCTCTGGCATCTGGCGATCGCCCTCTCGATTTCGAGGCTGGCTGCTGCTGGGGCTGCTGGGGCTGCTCTACGGGCCGCTGCTGCTGCACTGGGCAGAGGGCTGGCTGAACAAGACCATCAGCATTGAGCATGAATACTATAGCCACGGGCTGCTGGGGCTGCCGCTGGCGGCGTGGCTGGGGTGGCAGCGGCGAGGCGACTGGGAGGCGCTGCCGGAAC
>NZ_DVEA01000190.1:0-22041 GCF_015295965.1 Thermoleptolyngbya sp. M55_K2018_002 | reverse complement strand
AAGCGGCAAAGTTGCACATCTCGCAAAAATATGGACTGTAGATATGAACTTGTCTAAATATTCCGGTCTAAATATTCCGGTCTAAATATTCCGGTCTAAAGTTGCGGTTTGGGAAACCTGTCGAGCGGACATTGCGCCGCCGATCTCCATCCTAACCAGGACGAATGGACGATTTGAAAATCCTTCAGAACACTTTTGGTGCAGGACTCGTTCAGCAGTAGTCTACCAATCATTAAGCAATCCTAAAACTGAAATTGGCAAACCATCGTTAGATTGCCCGAAATTCAAGCCTTTCCATCATGCGCTAGGTTGTGAGGCGACCGCTCGATTCAGTGGTGTGGCTTCCCGTCTCACCCGCTGGGCTTCTCAAACCGCTGACCCTGCCGAACCTGACCCAGGCAAACCAGACTGATATTCTGATGAAGGTTCTTGGAGGCGAATGGTTTTATGGCGTGGACACGGCCCAGCGGGCGGCAGGCAGATGAGCTGCGTCCGGTTCGATTTGAGCGGCGATTCACCCGATTTGCGGCGGGGTCGGTGCTGGCGCACTGCGGCGAAACCCAGGTGTTGTGTACGGTGACGGTGCAGCCCGGTGTGCCGAAGTTTTTGGAAGGCAGCGGCCAGGGCTGGCTGACGGCGGAATATCGAATGCTGCCCAGCGCCACACCCCAGCGACAGGCACGGGAATTTATGAAACTGTCGGGGCGGACGCAGGAGATTCAGCGGCTGATTGGGCGCAGTTTGCGGGCGGCGCTGGATATGAAAGCGCTGGGGGAGCGGACGCTGACGGTGGATGCGGACGTGCTGCAAGCGGATGCGGGAACCCGCACCACGGCAATTACCGGAGGATATGTGGCCCTCTGTGATGCGATCGCCCATCTCCTGTCCACGGGTGAACTGGAGGCTTCACCCCTGCGGCATCAGATCGCGGCGGTGTCTGTGGGGCTTTTGCACGGCGAAGCCTTTCTGGATTTGGACTATCCCGAAGATGTGGCGGCGGAGATTGATTTCAATGTTGTGATGACGGAAGAATTGGCCCTGATCGAGCTACAAGGCACGGCCGAAGAAGGCAGCTTTAGTCGGACTCAGCTTAACCAGCTTTTGGATATTGCCGAAACGGGCATTGGCGAATTGCTCAAGCTTCAGCAGCAGGCATTGCGAAGCAGCTAAGCAAGACCCTGGACGGGCGATCGCCCCTCCTTTAATCGGCTCAAAATCCTTCCCAAGAATCCCCCGTCTGGAGCTTATCAAAGCCTTACCCCAGAACGTTAAGATAAGGGATGAACTTTCCGAAAAGATCGGAGTTAATTTCTAGTGCTAGAGACACTCATCGCCGACTTTCGCGTCATCTTTGAGCGAGATCCTGCCGCTCGAAACTGGTTAGAAGTTCTCTTTTGCTATCCCGGTCTACAAGCCCTGTTGATGCACCGCTTTGCCCATCGTTTGTATCAGATGCGGCTGCCCTTCTTGCCCCGTTTGATTTCCCATCTGGCTCGCTTTTTGACGGGCATCGAGATTCACCCCGGCGCACAGATTGGCAGCGGCGTGTTTATCGATCACGGCATGGGGGTGGTCATTGGCGAAACGGCGATCGTGGGCAACTACGCGCTAATTTACCAGGGCGTGACCTTGGGCGGCACGGGCAAAGAAAGCGGCAAGCGCCACCCGACGCTGGGCGAAAACGTGGTCGTCGGCGCGGGCGCAAAGGTGCTTGGCAACCTAAACATTGGCGATAACGTGCGAATTGGTGCGGGGTCTGTGGTGCTGCGCGACGTGCCCGCCGATTGCACGGTGGTTGGTGTGCCTGGACGGGTGGTGTATCGCGGTGGCGAACGGGTCGATCCGCTGGAACACAACCGCCTGCCCGACTCGGAAGCTGAGGTGATTCGCGCCCTGCTAGATCGCATCGAAGGGTTGGAACAGCAGATGGAAAGCCTGAAACGGGAACGGGCGCAAACGCCGCATCTGGCTATTCCCGCAGTGGAGCATCGCCCGCTGGTTGCTGCCTTCGTCGTGCCGTCTGATGCAGAAGCCGAGCCGCAACACGCGCCAGCCGTTGAGGTCAAATCCAAGTGTCGCTTGAGCGATCGCGTGATTGAAGAATTTCTGAACGGCGCAGGTATCTAACGGCCTGCTTTGATGGCTTCTATCTTATTGATGGTTTCTATTAAGATTGCCTCTACCCGCAGCCGGAAGTCCCACGACCTCTGGCTGTTTCGCGTAAGGCGCATCAATCCTGCGTATTAGTCCAACCGATGTAACAACCTGTAAATCGCCTCTGGGTTGGATCACGCCATTCCCTACAATGAGCCTAGAGCCTGCTTTCGGCCGTTCCTCAAACTGTTCCAGGACTTACGCACTTGCGATAAGTTGTCTGGATTTTGGAGGATTCCTCGTGGGCGCAGCCCGTGAGAAATTCTCCAACTGCGTAAGTCCTAAGTTCTTCTAATTTGCCGATATGACTGTAACCGTTGCTGATGTGATGACTCCCGACCCAATCGTGGTGCATCCCGAAACGCCGCTAAATGAGGCCATCAAGCTGATTGCCGAGCGGCGGATTAGCGGGCTGCCTGTGGTCGATGCCGATGGCAAGCTGGTGGGGGTTCTCTCAGAAGCCGACCTGATGTGGCGCGAAACAGGGCCTACGCCGCCGCCCTACATCATGATTTTGGACAGCGTAATTTATCTGGAAAACCCCGGCAAGCATGAGCGAGAGCTGCACAAGGCTCTGGGACAGACCGTTGGCGAAGTCATGACGGGCAGAAAGGAAATCGTCACCACAACACCGAGCCAAACGCTGCAAAGGGCCGCCAAGCTGATGCACGACCGAGACACGACGCGCCTGCCCGTCCTCGACGACAGCGGCAAGGTGATTGGCATTTTGACACGCGGCGATATCGTGCGGCATTTGGCAGTGGAATAGCGTTCGGCTGAATCAATTCCAGTCTTTTAGGAATCCCAAGTTTAAGAACAAGTTTAAGAAGATGACGATTACTCCTGAATCTGTGAAAGCCCTGCTGGAGTCTGGGGATTTTGGCGATCGCCTCCGTGCGGTGAACCAAATGCGGCAGCTTGATCCGGCGATCGCCTTCGATCTCATCCAAATTGCCGCCACGGATTCCAGCGTTCGGGTGCGCTACGCCGCCGTCAGCCAGCTTGCCAGCCTGGGCAGCCAGAATCCCGACGTGGCGCTGGATCTGCTGCAAGCCAGCCTGCGAGATTCCGAACCCGACGTGCAGGCGGCCGCAGCCGACTCGATTGGGGCGCTGAAGCTGACGGCGGCCTACGAAGACCTAAAGGCGCTCTATCACCGCAGCACAGAATGGCTGGTGCAGTTCAGCATTATCGCGGCCCTGGGCGAACTGGGCGATCCATCCAGCTTTGACCTGCTGCAAGATGCCCTCGGCTCCACCAATGAACTGGTGCGGACGGCGGCGATCGGCTCCCTAGGCGAACTGGGCGATCCCCGCGCCATTCCCCTGTTGACGGCCTACGCCACGCACCCCGACTGGCAAATTCGCCATCGCGTGGTGCAGGCATTGGGACATTTCCAAACCCCAGAGGCGCGTACTGTGTTGGAGACTATGGTGAGCGATGACAACAGTGCTGTGTCCCAGGAGGCAAAGCTTTATCTATAGGGGGAAATGGGCCGGCATCTGTTGGCGAATCGGGCGATCGCCCTTTCCAGCCCCCTCTCAATTCCTAATTCCTTTTTAAGATTCCTGCCGCAACTGCCAAGATAGAATGATGAAAGTGGCTAATCCCGCTCGGAATACTGTACTTTGTGGGATGATGTAGATACCCTCAAATTGTTACTCTTACTACAGGAATTCTTTCTATGGCACTCCGACTTGGTGATACCGTTCCCAACTTCACCCAAAAGTCCACCGAAGGCGATATCAATTTCTACGAGTGGGCTGGCGATAGCTGGGTGGTTCTCTTTTCCCACCCCAAGGACTTTACCCCTGTTTGCACGACTGAACTAGGCCGCGTGGCAAACCTCAAGCCCGAATTTGACAAGCGCAACGTGAAAGTCATCGCCCTTAGCGTCGATGATGTGGATTCTCATGCAGGCTGGGTGGGCGACATCGAAGAAACCCAAAACACGAAGCTAAACTATCCCATCCTGGCTGATCCCGATCGCGTCGTGTCTGACCTGTACGACATGATCCACCCCAACGCCAACGCTATGCTGACGGTTCGCACCGTGTTTGTGATCGACCCCGCCAAGAAACTGCGGCTGTCTTTGACCTATCCCCCTAGCACGGGCCGCAACTTTGACGAAATTCTGCGCGTGATCGACTCGCTGCAACTGACCGACAACTACGGTGTGGCTACGCCCGCCGACTGGAAGGACGGCGATGACGTGGTGGTCGTGCCCTCGATCCCTACTGAAGAGGCAAAGCAGAAGTTTCCCAAAGGCGTAAACGAAATTCGCCCCTACCTGCGGATGACCCCCCAGCCCAACAAGTAGGCGCTGCATAAGGTTGTCAAAGCTTGATAGAAAAGGCAGGTACAGTGTACCTGTCTTTTTTATTGCGGCTTTCCTAGGAACTTACGCAGTTGGACGATTTCTTGCGGGCGCAGCCCACGAGAAATCATCCAAAACCCAGAAAACCTGTCGCAAGTGCGTAAGTCCTATTTCTATAGTTCGTCTAAAGTTCGGGTCAGTTCCGAAAATGCCTCCCTAAGATAGAGGGTGAAATCCGGGGGCGATCGCCCGCTTCCCTCGCCAACGCAGCAGGGCGATCGCCACACTACCGGGAGCGTTTTGCAGGAGAATCTCATGTCTGAAGGCGATCCCATGCTGGATTTAAGCCACAAGCTGGCCCTCGACCGCGACTGCATGACCCTATCGCGGCACGTCCTCAAGCAATTTCAAGACTTTTCGCCCGAAGCGCAAGACCTCAGCGCCCTGATGAGCCGCATTGCCCTGGCCGCCAAGCTGATTGCCCGTCGCCTCACTCGGGCTGGCCTGATGGACGATGCCCTCGGCTTCACTGGGCAAACCAACGTCCAGGGCGAAGCCGTCAAAAAAATGGATGTATACGCCAACCAGGTGTTTATCTCCGTATTTGAACAAAGCGGACTGGTGTGCCGCCTTGCGTCCGAAGAAATGGAGAAGCCTTACCACATTCCCGAAAACTGCCCCATCGGTCGCTACACCCTGCTCTATGACCCGATCGACGGCTCCTCGAATCTAGACGTGAATATTAACGTCGGGTCAATCTTTGCGATTCGACGACAGAGCGACCCAGATATAGACGAAACCGGGCAAGACTTGCTGCAAAGCGGGCGCGGGCAAATTGCCGCGGGCTATGTCCTCTATGGCCCCAGCACCATGCTGATTTACTCCATTGGCACAGGGGTTCACGCCTTTACGCTCGACCCGACCCTGGGCGAATTTGTCCTGTCGAACGAAAACATCCGCGTGCCGGAGCATGGCCCCATCTACAGCGTCAACGAGGGCAACTTCTGGCAGTGGGACGAGTCGATTCGGGACTATATCCGCTATGTGCATCGCCATGAGGGCTACACCGCCCGCTACGGTGGGGCGCTGGTGGGCGACTTTCACCGCATTCTGTTTCAGGGCGGCGTGTTCCTCTATCCCGGCACGGTGAAAAAGCCCGAAGGCAAGCTGCGATTGCTCTACGAATCTGCGCCGCTGGCATTCCTCATCGAGCAGGCCGGTGGCCGCGCCAGCAACGGCACTCAGGACATTCTGGACGTAGTGCCCGATCAGGTTCACGCTCGCACGCCGCTGATTATTGGCAGCACCGAGGACGTGGCGCTGGTGGAATCCTTCATCCGTGAGCGGCAGCGTGAACAGCAAAATCCTGTGATCTCCGTGCGGTCTTAGGGGGCGGCAACCGGCCATTCCTAAAGCCCACATTAAGGTTTGCTGGGTTGTCAAACAGAAAACCAAGTTGAACTGGAAGAAGGTGGTGTGATAAGGAATGGCTTTCGCTGTTTCACGAGGTTTGCGGTCTAGAGCCTACTGATGGAATCTGCGAAATCTCATGAAATCTCATCTGGAGCGCAGGGCAGATTCAGAAACGCCTGTCAGGATCGAAGGTCAAGGGTGAGCGCGTCCTGCGGGCTGGCATCTAGAAGCAATATCTGGAAACAGTACCTGGAAATAATATCTGGAAATAACATCTGGAAACAACATCTGGGCGATCGCCCCTCAAAGCTTCTTCCACCCGTCCTCAACCTCCCATCCAACCCAATCTACGCACACTCTACGCATCCCTAACCTTGTCTATGGTCACGCTTCTAGAAAACCCCCTCCGCGTTGGTCTTCAGCAAGACCGCATTCCCGAACCCCAAATCCTGGTCATCTTTGGTGCCAGCGGTGACCTCACCCAGCGCAAGCTGATCCCCGCGATCTACCAAATGAAACTAGAGCGTCGTCTGCCGCCCGAACTCACCATCGTTGGCGTAGCCCGACGGGATTGGAGCAACGACTATTTCCGAGAGCAGATGCGGATTGGGGTCGAAGAGTTTGGCGGTGGGCTGGGCAAACAAGAAGTCTGGGACGACTTTGCTCGCGGGCTGTACTATTTTCCCGCCGACATGGACGACCCAGTGAGCTATCAGGGCTTGAAGAACTTCCTGGCAAACCTAGATGACACCCGCGGCACTCGCGGCAACCGGGTATTCTACTTGGCGGTGGCCCCCCGCTTCTTCTCCGGGGCGATCGAGCAACTGGGCGCAGCCGGAATGCTGTCCGACCCCGAAAAGCATCGCCTGGTGATTGAAAAACCCTTTGGCAAAGACCTGATCTCCGCTCAGGCGCTCAACCAGGTTGTGCAGCATGTGTGCAGCGAAAACCAGGTCTACCGCATCGACCACTACCTCGGCAAAGAAACAGTCCAAAACCTGATGGTGTTTCGCTTTGCCAATGCCATCTTTGAGCCGCTGTGGAACCGCCAATACGTAGACCATGTGCAAATCACGGTGGCCGAGCGCGTTGGACTAGAGGGACGAGCAGGCTACTACGAAACGGCTGGAGCTTTGCGGGATATGGTGCAGAACCATCTCATGCAGCTCTTTTGCCTGACGGCGATGGAGCCGCCCAACTCGCTCGATGCTGACAGCATCCGCAACGAAAAAGTAAAAGTGCTACAAGCGACCCACCTAGCTGAAGAGATTGAAATCGGCAAGGGTGCGATTCGGGGACAATACTCCGCGGGCTGGCAAGACGGAAAGGCAATTCCTGGCTATCGTGAAGAAGAAGGGGCTAGCCCGACTTCGACAACCCCGACCTACGCCGCCATCAAGCTCAACATCGATAACTGGCGCTGGAAGGGTGTTCCCTTTTTCCTCCGAACTGGCAAGCGGATGCCCAAAAAGGTGTCGGAAATCGCCATCCAGTTCAAGGAAGTGCCGTATCTGATGTTCCAGTCGGCATCGCGCCAGGCCAACCCCAACGTGCTGGCAATGCGGATTCAGCCAGATGAGGGAATTTCACTCCGATTTGAAGTGAAAACGCCTGGAACCTCTCTGCGAACCCGCTCGGTAGACATGGATTTTCGTTACGACACGGCCTTTGGTAGCGCCAATACCGACGCTTACAGCCGACTTTTGGTTGACTGTATGTTGGGTGACCAAACCCTGTTTACGCGGGGTGACGAGGTAGAAGCCTCCTGGCGCATTCTCACGCCGCTGCTGCGAGTTTGGGATGCCCCGGCTGATCCCGATGCGATTCCGCTGTATGAGGCAGGCACTTGGGGGCCGATCGAGGCGGAACTACTGCTCAATCGGGACGGACGACGCTGGCGGAGGCTGTAGAAAGGGCTTGGGTCGAATACAAGCTCGAAGAATACAAGCTCGAAGAATACAAGCTCGAAGAAAAGCATTGAGACTCGAACTGGGTTGAATCTTACTTGAATCTTAGTTTTCTCAACATTTCTCCACGACATTACCCATGACTACTACACCGCTCGTTACCTTACAGCAACCGAAGGATATTTCCCTCAGCGAGATTGAGGCGGAGTTGAGTCAGATTTGGCGGATGCAGAGTGGCGCAAAGGGAATGCCAGCACCGACTCGTGCGGCGACCTTTAGCATCGTGGTATACGCGCCAGAGGAATTTCAACAACTGCTGGCGATTCTAGGGTTCTATACCGAGGAGATCGACAGCTATTTTGGCCCAAGTACCAAAAAGGCAGTGCTGGCAGCCCAAAAGGCTCTGGGGCTGCGGATGACGGGGCGCTTTGATCCAGAAACGCTGGCGCGGCTGCGGGAAGAGGTGGCTAAGCTGCCGCCGGAGAAGCGTGTGTTTCAAAATCGAGACGATCGTGGTTCAACAATCAGCGATGCGATCGCCGTTCAAAATCCCTGCCGCGTGGTCACCCTGGCTCCTACGCTGGGCGAAGATACGGGCGTGACGGCGCAGGTGTCGGCCTATTGCCCGATTCAAAAGGGCGGCAACGCAGCGTCGATTTGTGGCGAATACATCACGATGAAGGGCACCAAAGAAGCGCTGAACCGGGTGGGTGACTTGGTGGCAACGCTGATGATCCCCAGCCTGCCAAAGTTTGTTTGGTGGAAGGCAACCCCTAACCCAGAACATGAGTTATTTCAGAAACTGGCGGCGGCTTGCAACTGCCTGATTCTCGATTCGTCCTATTTCACCGACCCGGCCATGGAATTCCTGAAGATGCAGGAACTGATCGAGTCAGATACGTATATTGCTGACCTCAACTGGCATCGGCTGTCGGTGTGGCAAGAGTTGGCTGCGGCTGCGTTTGACCCCCCAGAGCGGCGCGTTGCTCTGGCTGAGGTAGACAAAATCACCATCGACTACGAAAAAGGCAATCCGGCGCAGGCTTATATGTATCTGGGCTGGTTTGCGAGCCGTCTGGGCTGGAAGCCGGTATCTGTTACCGATACACCTGGCGACTATGACATTACAACGGTGATGTTCAAAGGGCCGAATGGGCAGGATATTCATGCCGAGCTGGCGGGTGTACCGATTGCCGATGCGGGTGAGATTATCGGTGACCTGATTGGGCTGCGCCTGAGTTCGAGCAATGCCAACGCCAACTGCTGCACGATTCTCTGCTCGGAAACGACGGGCTGTATGCGGATGGAGGCTGGCGGCAGCGCTCAGAACTGCCGGACGGAGCAGGTGACGGCGATCAACGATCAGAAGGCGGAGTTTCTGGTGAGCCAGCAGCTTCAGCGCTGGGGACGCGACGTG
Organism: Thermoleptolyngbya sp. M55_K2018_002; assembly: GCF_015295965.1. Classification (NCBI taxonomy): domain Bacteria; kingdom Bacillati; phylum Cyanobacteriota; class Cyanophyceae; order Oculatellales; family Oculatellaceae; genus Thermoleptolyngbya; species Thermoleptolyngbya sp. M55_K2018_002. The sequence goes on along the minus strand of NZ_DVEA01000190.1, from coordinate 12,833 downwards.
CTGTATGAAGAAAGTCTGGCGATGACGACCAGCATTTTGCGGCTGAAGGCGTAGATCTAGATTCAGTTGGCTGGATCAGTCCTCTAGCGCGGTTTGCCTTGGCGGTTTGGATTATAGCTCAGCGGCGATCGCCTCTTCTAGGGGGGTAGCTGGGGGCGCAACTGGAGGGGCGATCGCCCGCGCCGCATTCACCAGCGTCAGCAGGGGGCCGCTTTGCTCTTGCCCGCTCGTAGACAGGTCGCTGTGGCAGAGGAACACACGCTCGTCGGCGCGATAGAGCAGATCCCGAATCTGGCGCTCCAGCCGGTTCTGGTCTGCCGTTAGCGCATCGGCCGCCGTCCACCGCTGCCCCGACCAATCGCTGAGAAACAGCGGCGCTGCAAACAGCCCGCCGCCCCCCGTCAGCCAGAGCGGAGAACCCGCATCCAGCCAAAACTGCCAGCGGTGGGCAGAGCGATTGGCCCGGTACTGGAAGATGGTAGCCAGCATCACCGCCGGACGGGTGATCAGCGGACGCACAGGATAGGGATCGGCAGTAATCGTGCCGCCGCGCAATAGCTCAATAAAGTCCTGTACGCTTTCCGATAGCGGTGCGGCGTTGCGTAGCGCATCCATTTGCCGCAGGCGAGACTCCACCTCCCAAAAGTGCTGTGCCGTTTCCATGAGTTCACGCAGCGCCGCCAGCCGATCGTAGGGCAAGGTGCTGCCGCCATAGAGAAACTGCTGAATGGCGCGGTCGAGCAGCGTGGCAGGGCCAGGAATCAACCGCTGCTGCTGCTGTGCTTGCTGCGTCTCAATCCACAGGCGAATCGATTCATAGGCCTGGGTGGCCCGATAGCCCAGCCGATCCCACCGGGGGAACGCCGTCGCAGGCAGCAGATGGGGGCGATCGGGGTCGGGCACAAAGCAGTGATCGACAATCAGCCCAGCGCGAACCGGATCGATCGCGGGCGCGGGTTCGGGAGTGGCAGGAGGTTGGAGGTTGGAGGCTGGAGATTGGATTGGGGACTGGCTGAGGACAATCAGGAGTTCGGCGATCGCCTCTCGGTTGATCAGCCGTCCCAGCCCCGGATAGACCAGCGCCAACAGGGTCAGCAGGGCGCGAATCATGGGCGAGGCGGCGAGGGGCTGCTGGTCGTTCAGCGCTTCTACGGCAATGCCCCGGCGGTTGAGGATTTCGCGCAGGGTGTAGCGGGCGATCGCATCCAGCCCCGGCCCGATAATCGCCACCTCATCGGGACGCACCTGCCCGCTGTGGATTGCCTGGGCCACCTGCTCTGCCGTTTCTCGCAGCAGTTGCGCCCGCGATATGGTTTGGATAGATTGCATCGTGTCTGGCAGGTCTGGCAGCAGCACGGGTTCCCGCACCCAGCCCGCCAGCACATCGGCCCAGTCGGTGCCCAAGGTTCCGGCAGGCGGGTCGAGGGGTTCTATGCTGCAACGTTCTGCCAGGGTTGCCAGCCGCGCTGGATCGGCTCCCAATCCCCAGCGCACGGCTCCCTGGGGGTTGTAGGTGAAAAATCCGGGCAGCCCCATGTCCAGCAGATGGGAAAACAGCGTGTGGGCGATCGCCGGATAGTCGTCTACGTCGTCTGCCAGCAGCGCACTAAAGCGATCGCGCAGTCGAGCCTGGTAGGTGGCATCGGGCAGCAAATAGCGACTGTAGAGATCCGCCGCAATGCCGTAGGTCAGCAGCCCCCGCTCCAGACACCAGTCCCGCCATTGGGCGATCGCCCCACCGATGTGCAGCCACAAATCGGGCTGTGTTTCCGGCGGGGCCAGCCCTTGTTGGAGCAGCGGCGCAATGTCTTCTGGGGGAACCTCCGCCAGTGCCGCCAGTTGCAGCAGGTCCAGCATCCGCCGCACCAAAAAATAATCCGCCACACCCGGCAGCGTCAGTGTGCCTTCGTCTAGCCCAGGCTGCCAGAGGCGCGTGGCCAGGGCTTGCTCGGTTTCGGGGCGCAGCCGCAGCGGAAACTGAGTGCCCACTATGCCCCGTTCCACCAGCAGCGGATAAAACAGCACCACCTCGCTGAGGAAAAATCCGGCCGGCGTGGCGGTTTCCACGGGATATTGCGCCTGCTGCGCCGCCAGCCGATCGGAGAGGTCGAGGCGATTGTCGCCGATGGCCGCAAAGGCGATCGCCGGGGCATTTTCCGAGCCATGTTCCAGCGAACTCACCCATTCGCCAAAATGCTGCACCAATCGTGCTGTTTTGCCGCTGCGAGATGGGCCCGTGATCCAGAGCGACGACTGCATTGGAACGCCCCTCCCGTGAAAAAATTAGAATTTGCTACGATACTACATACTTCTGGCCCTAGTTCTGCATCAGCTTGGGGCTGATGTTGAAACAGGACGGACCGGACTCGACGCATCTCATCCCGCTTCGCAGCGCCCATCTCCACCCCCGCTGTGAAGATTAATCGCTGTGAAGATTAATCTATGTGCATAGGAAATGACAAACCCAATTGTTTCCGGTGTCCAGGCGTACCTCCGCTTTAGTCGGCGATGGCTGATGGGCACCCCAGAGCGTGCCCTAGATGATGCTTACGAAGCAGCGCTCCGCATCAAGGCGCTGGAAGATACTTACTTTGGGGGCGATCGCATCTCCTTTCAGCAGGGCAACTACAGCAGCAGCGCCCGCGCCTATTTTCAGACCGAGTTGCGGAAGTACCTCAATATTGCCAAGCTGCGGCTGGCCGAGTTTCGCACCAGTAGCTCGATTTTGCAGAGCGATCGCCCCCCCACCGAAGTCCGCATCGATGGGCAAACGCCAGACGCATACGAAATCGACATTCTAGACCGCAGTTCGCTGATCCCCAAAAAGCTGGCTTTTGTAGACAGCATACTAGCTCGCTACGCCGATGGCATTGTGCCCGTATCTTCCTTGGCGGCCCGCCCAGAGGTCGATCCGGGGCGCAGCAGAATGCAGCCCTTTGACTCTGGTGCAAGGCGATCGCCCAAGCGCCCGGCCGATCTCGAATCCATTGCCGACAAAACGGGCGTGCTGCCCCGCTCCATCCTCCGCACAGCCGACCGCATCAAGCGTGAGCTAGACCCCAACGCCGAACAGGAAGTGATGGAGGATTTTTACCTTTCCAAACGGCGCACATTTATTGCGGTGCGGCTGATGCTGCTACTGATTATTCTGCCGCTGCTAACCCAACAGGTAACGAAAAACTTCCTGATCAGCCCCATTGTGGATCACTACCGCACGCCCGAAACCACGGGCGCATTCCTCAATGTAGACATTGAAGATGAAGCCTTTGACGAACTGCGGCGCTTTGAAGAACGGCTGCGGTTTTCCAGTTTAGTTGGCGCGACACCGCCCCTCGCCGAACCCGAAATCAACACCCGGCTCCAGGAAAAAGCCAGAGATTTGCAGCTTGAGGCTATGGCCAAGAGCAACAACGCCGTCAAAAACGTCTTTGCAGATATCTTCTCAGCGCTGGTTTTTGGGGCAGTCTTGCTGAGCAGCCGCCGCGAGATTGAGGTGCTGAAATCCTTTATGGATGAAATCGTCTACGGGCTGAGCGACAGCGCCAAAGCCTTTATTATCATCCTGCTGACGGATATCTTCGTGGGGTTCCACTCGCCCCACGGGTGGGAGGTTTTGCTAGAGGGCGTTTCCCGGCATTTTGGCATTCCCGAAAGCCGCGACTTTATCTTCCTCTTCATTGCGACCTTTCCTGTCATCCTCGACACCATTTTCAAATACTGGATTTTCCGCTACCTCAACCGTATCTCGCCCTCTGCCGTGGCCACCTACCGCAACATGAACGAGTAATTTGAACGAGTAACTTTTCGAGTAACTTTTAAGGGCTAATGGCTGGACACTCGCGCAGGAAAAGTTAGCTGCTTTGGCAGTCCTCGCAACCCTCCTACTCCCGTACTTTGCCGGATGGCAGAACTCTGGCGATAAACCAAGAATTGTAGTACGTACTGGTGTTGCCCTCTTTTACCGCCATGCAATCCCTCAATCCAGCGTCCCCATCCGGTTTGCCCAATTTGCCCTCCTCCGCGTTGCCGACAGTTGAAATCCTGGAACTCCGGACTGATTATCGTTCTTGCCACATTGTTCTACCCGACTCGAACGAACGCACAGCGGCGATCGCCCTCGCTGGGGAATACTACAGCTTCTTTCGCGTTGAAAAGTCCGAAGCCCGCGCCCAGTCAATCTGCGCCAAACTGATGCAGCGAGGACACCGACCCGTTATCACGCGAGTCCCCAAAGGATTTGTCGTGTGGACACTGGAACCCAACGCCCAGCTCGCGACCCAAACCACTTCCGCCAGATTGTCCGACACTAGTTCGTCCCTAAATTCCTCAACTGGCGCTCCTTCAGAAAAAGCTGCAACAGATGCACCCGTTGCGCCGTACCGAATTTTGGTTTCTCCCGATCAGTACAAGTTCTGCAACATTCGCGTCCCCGATCTGGACAAGCGGCTCATGGCCATTTGTGTAGATGGGTTGTTTTACAGCCTGTTCAAAACCCTTGAAGACGTGCAGCAGGCGGTTCAGATCGTGAAAAAGCTCAACTATCGCGGCAACGAAACGATTATTACCAAAAACGCCAGGGGCTATAGCCTGTGGGTGCTGGAACCCGATGCTCGTATGGATTAAACTCTACGAACTCATTGCCAGTTCTGAGGAACCCTTGTTTTTGCAGGTGTTGTTTGTGGGCTTTTTGTGAACAGGGCGTTTTGGTGAACAGTGGGGGCGATCGCCCTCTCTCGAACAAATTGCCCTCCCTCAAACAAGCGGCAAAATAGCAGCAAAAAGCGGGATGAAGCAACGCCTTACCCCGCTCAATGGTCAATAACTTTTAGTCGATAGCCTTGATCAACCACTCCGATCCATCACTCTATCCACACGCTCTATGGACAGAACCCAAAAACCTGTGGATAACGCTTCAAGGCAGATAAAGCCCCAAAAACAAAACCTTTAGAGGCTGGTTTTAGAGGCTGGTTTCGCTCAGTTCGCGGATCATGTAATCGAAGGGCTGATCCAGGAAGCCTGTGTCGGCGATGCCGGCCTCAGCAACCTGCGCTGCCACCATTTCCTTGAGAAGCTGAATCCCGCGCACCGTCGGCCCAATCGGCACACCCAGGGAGTTATAGGTTTCCCGCAGCCCTTCTAGCACCCGCTCATCCAGCAGGTTTGTATTGCCGGCCACCAGCGCATAGCTAGCATAGCGAAGATAGTAGTCCATGTCGCGCAGGCAAGCCGCATAGCGCCGCGTTGTGTAGGCGTTGCCGCCGGGGCGAATCAGTTCAGGCACCTCTTCAAACAAGCGCGACCCAGCCTGCCTGACGATACCCGCAGCATTTGAATTAATCACAGCCGCCGCTTGCACTCGGGAAACCCCGGTGCTGAAGTAGGACTTCAGCGTGTCTAGCGCATCGCGATCGAGGTAGCGGCCTTTCAGATCGTAGTTTTCAATCAGGCTTGTGACAGCGTCCCGCATGAAACAAAATCTCCCAACACGACCAAAATCCAGGTTTTTGCCAACACAGAATGCAACGCTTTGAAACAGACTAAAGCTGCAACACAGTCATGAATCAGGAGTCTGAAACGAGCGCTAAAACCGCACTCAAGATACCCCTGCTCAGGCTGAAACGCGCTTTGGCTATGGCGTTTCAAAACGTGCTTATTAAATTGCTTATGGTAAAGTCTATCACGCAAGATTGGGCCCTATTTCGCCCCACTGCTCTGGATAGTCTGGGTTTGCGATTAAGTTTTGTATCGCTATTTTGTATCACCCTTCGGATCATCCGCTATCTCAAGCTTCGGGTCTAAGAAGACTCCAATTCAGGACTTTATCGCAGTGGCAATCTGTTCCAATCCGTTCCAATCCGTTCCAATCTGTTCTAAATCGTACAAAGCTGATTTCCAGGGTTAAGCCCCGCTTTTGTTGCCTATTATACAAAAACCGCCTACGCCTCTCCTTAGGATGATTCAGGTGTAATCAAGGCCTGGACTCTAACACCTCTGACTGCTGATAAACTCCTGCTGTTGATCAGCATTAGAGATGTATAACTCCATTTATTGAAGACTGCATTTTGTATGACGCTGCTCTGAGTGTTGAGTGTAGTCTAGGCGGCACTTCTAGCTAGAACTGGCTAGAGGATATAGACCGCTGAGGGATGCTTCTCCCTTATGCCCAGGCAAGCAGGTGTCAGGCGCTTGGCGATCGCACACCAGTCTCACTGCTAAACAACATCCGAGTCAAGATGGCTCAAATCACTGAAGGAGTAGTTCATGACGACCCCGCAAGAAGTCTTAAGCCTAATCAAAGACCAGGGCATTAAGCTGATTGACCTCAAGTTTATCGACCTGCCCGGCATTTGGCAGCACTTGACCGTATACGAGAACCAGATCGACGAAAGCAGCTTTACTGATGGGGTCGCCTTCGACGGTTCCAGCATCCGGGGTTGGAAGGCGATCAACGAGTCGGATATGAGCATGGTGCTCGATCCCAACACCGCATGGATCGACCCCTTCATGGCAGAGCCAACGCTGAGCGTCATTTGCAGCATCAAAGAACCCCGCACGGGCGAGCCCTACTCTCGTTGCCCCCGCGTGATTGCTCAAAAGGCAGTTGACTATCTGGCTTCCACTGGCCTTGGCGATACGGCATTCTTTGGCCCAGAGGCAGAGTTCTTTATTTTCGACGATGTGCGCTTCGACCAGAACCAGCACGAAGGTTACTACTACGTAGACTCGATCGAAGGCCGCTGGAACTCTGGCCGCAAGGAGGAGGGCGGCAACCTGGGCTACAAGCCCCGCTACAAGGAAGGCTACTTCCCCGTTGCGCCCACCGACACCTCGCAGGACATGCGGAGCGAAATGCTGCTGACGATGGCCAAGTGCGGTGTGCCCATTGAAAAGCATCACCACGAAGTGGCAACGGGCGGACAGTGCGAACTGGGCATTCGCTTTGACACCTTGGTTCAATCGGCCGACAACCTGATGATTTACAAGTACGTCATCAAGAACGTTGCCCGGAAGTATGGCAAGACCGTCACCTTCATGCCCAAGCCTGTGTTTAACGACAACGGCTCCGGAATGCACACTCACCAGTCCATCTGGAAGGACGGGCAGCCCTTGTTTGCGGGCGACGGCTATGCAGGGCTGAGCCAGATGGCGCTGTGGTATATCGGCGGCATTCTGAAGCACGCTCCAGCGCTGCTAGCCTTCACCAACCCGACGACGAACTCCTACAAGCGTCTGGTGCCTGGTTTCGAGGCTCCGGTGAACCTGGCCTACTCCCAGGGCAACCGTTCCGCGTCGGTGCGGATTCCGCTGTCGGGTTCCAATCCGAAGGCAAAGCGTCTGGAGTTCCGCTGCCCCGACGCGACCTCTAACCCCTACCTTGCCTTTGCAGCCATGCTCTGCGCGGGCATTGACGGCATCAAGAACCAGATCGATCCGGGCGAACCGCTGGATGTGGACATCTACGACCTCAGCCCGGAAGAACTGGCGAAAATTCCTTCGACCCCTGGCTCGCTGGAAGATGCGCTGGAGTGCTTAGAGAAAGACCACGAGTTCCTGACGGTGGGCGGTGTCTTCACCGAAGACCTGATCAACACCTGGATTCAGTACAAGCTGGACAACGAGGTGAACCCGATGCGTCTGCGTCCGCACCCCTACGAGTTCTCGCTCTACTACGATTGCTAGGATGAAGCTTTACATGGAGCTTTAGATAATGGGGCTTTAGACAGCAGGAGCAGCGCTTAAAAGCAGCTTGCGGTTTGGGGTTGGCTGCATTCTGGTTGCTCTTGATGTTTTGAGCCAATGAGTCAATAAAGCGCTGTGTAACCACTGGGGTTATGCGGCGCTTCTATTTTTTTGTCCTTTAGATTTTTCTGCCCTTTGGACACTCCATCCTTTACTTTCCTTTTTCTTCATCCCTCATTTTTTGGTCATGGTGTGAACGCCGTCCCAGTTGTCGGCGGGTGGGGTGAGCAGAAACTCGCGGGCCCGCTCCAGATGTACCTGAACAGCGCGATCGCCCGGCTTGAGGTCCTGTGCCCGTTCAAAGTGCTGCAACGCTTCATAAAACCGCAGATGGTTGTAGGCGGTGCGTCCGGCGGCGTAGTGCTCCAAAAAGGCAGCGGTTTCTGGAGGAAGGGGGTGCGTGCGATCGCCAATTAGCTCGTAGATATTGATTGGGATCGTCTTGCCCTTGACGCGAATACGGTCGAGTTCCCGCACCCACACCTGATCGCGGCAGAGCTTGTAGGTATACTCGCTGAGGATAATGTCGCAGCCGTATTCTTTGGTCACGCCTTCCAGTCGGGCGCTAATGTCCACGCCATCGCCAATCACGGTATAGTCCATCCGCTTTTGGGAGCCGATGTTGCCGGAAACCACTTCGCCAGAGCTAATGCCGATGCCAATGCGGATGATGGGCTGGTTTGCCAGACGGCGGTGTTCGTTAAATTCCTTCAGCCGTCGCCGCATGTCCAGCGCCGATTGCACCGCCATCCAGGGGTGATTAGGCAGCGGCAGGGGCGCACCAAACACGGCCATCAGCGCGTCGCCGATGAACTTGTCCAGCGTGCCCTCGTAGGTAAACACCGCCTCCACCATCGTCTCAAAATAGTCGTTGAGCAGCGTCACCACGTCCGCCGCTTCCATCTTTTCGGTGAGCGAGGTGTAGCCGCGAATGTCGGAAAACAGAATCGTCACGTCCTTGCGTTCGCCCACCATCAGCGCATCGTCGCCTAGCGCCATCACTCGTTCCGCCACGCCCGGTGTCATGTAGCGATACATGGTGGCCTTCATCCGCTTTTCTTGGCTAATGTCTTCTAGCACCACCAGTCCCCCCAGCACCTGGCCATTGGGATTGGTGAGCGGGTTCACCGTCAGGTTGACGCTGTGTTCGATGGGGCGGATCGAGGGCACCACGCCGAGTCCTGTGGCCGCGGGTGTGAGCGGAGTGGCGGGATCGTTCCACAGTAGGTATTGGTCTGGGGTTTGGCGATCGCCCACCACTAGGGCATGGGTAAGGCCCGGCGGCAGCGAGAGAGCGGGAGAAACCGTCGGGTCAAGCGGCGCATCCTCAGGGAGTTCCAATAGCCCCACTTCCAGGCTTTGTTCGGGGACATAGTGGCGAGCGCCACATTTCAGGCTGTCTTGCAGGCGCAATTGCAGATTGTCGATGGGAATGACCTCCCACACGGGGCGATGCAGCAGATGCTCGCGCCATAGATCTGCCTCAGCACTGGCATCGCCAATTGGGCATCCCAACAGCGCCAGTGCTGCGTCGTTAATGGTCACAACATTGCCCTGCAAGTCTGTGGAAATCACTGCGTCGGACAGGCTTTGCAGGATGTCTTTTTGGTATTGCTTTTCCAGCAGCACTCGCTCAAACAGTTGGGCATTTTCTAGCGCAATGCCGGCCTGGATGTTGAAGGCCTGCATGAATTCTTCATCGGAGCGGGTAAAGCTGCCCTGGTATTTGTTGATGAGCTGCGTTACGCCGATCAGCTTTCCTGCGGAGTTGAACACAGGCATCGAGAGGATGGTGCGGGTCTTGTACCCGGTCTTGAGGTCGGTGGTGGGGTCAAAGCGCGGGTCTTCGTAGGCATTCTCAACATTGACGACCTGCCCGGTGCTGGCAACAAAGCCGACGATGCCTCGGTTCATAGGAATGCGAATTTCGAGCAGTTGCGTGCGGTCGGCAGTGGGCACTTTGGACCATAGCTCGTGGCGATCGCGATCGAGCAGAAACAGCGTGCTGCGGTCGGCCCGCATGAGCTTACGGGCTTCGTCCATCACTGCCTGGAGGGTTTTTTCCAGATCCAGGCTTTGGGCCAGCAGCGTGGTGGCGTTCAGCAGGGCCGTTGCGCCGCGCTGATTGCGGGCCGCCATGTAGAACGAGTTGCAGCTTTCCAGAATTACCCCTATTGAGTAAGCAAAGTTGCGAAAGTGGGCTTCGTCCTGCGGGTCGAAGGGCTGAACACCGCGCTTATTCAGCAGTTGGGCGATCGCCACCACCTGATCCTGCGTGTCGAAAATCGGCATACACAGGATGTTGCGCGTGCGATAGCCCGTCTGCCGATCGATGCTGGGGTTGAACAGCGGATGCTGGTAAGCATCGGAAATATTCAGACTCTTGCCCGTGGTGGCGACATAGCCCGCGATGCCCTCGTTCAGCGGCAGGCGAATTTCGATCGTGCGATCGCCCTCTGAGTTCGCCTGGAAACAGTCGCCCTGGGCGACCTTGGACCAGAGTTGCGCCTTCTCTACGTCCACCAGAAAAATTGTGGTGCGCTCCGCCTGCAACACCTGCCCCACCTTCAAGGTGATTGCTTCTAGGACTTGCTCCAGCAGCGTTTCAAGGGCATCGTTGTTGATCAGGGCGATCGCCCGCAGATAGTGCTGAAACTCTTGCGTAAGCTGCTGGAGCAGTTGGGTAAACTGGTCGTCCGACAGAGATTCGACGTGGCGCGTCAGGTCAGGTTGAATAAGGCGGGCCAGCAGACTATCAGAAGGGGAGACAGATGAGGAGAAATCCGCCATAGACTTCAACGCTTAGGGGCAACGCATTTGTAAAAGCCGTCTGGGAAGGCTGCCCTGGGCAAAGTGGCTCAGGGTCTCCCTTAGGACTGGTCAGATATGGATCAAATAAACGGTAAACGCATGAGATGCCCCTTCTTCAGCCTAACCGATCCCCTTGCAGATTGCAGGTGGGCGATACCCACAGATGCTTGCCCCCAAAGGGATTGCATCAGGAATTGCATCTTTCGTCAGCAAAGCGGCGAACTGTGTCTGAAAGGGTGCATCCCACTTTTGCAACCCTCACCCTAAACTCCCGCTCCCACAGCGGGAGAGGGCCCCACAGCGGGAGAGGGACTTCCAATCCGGCTCCCCTTCTCCCAAAACGGGAGAAGGGGCTGGGGGATGAGGGCAAACTTGCAGAACTGGGATGCACCCGAAGAGGCTGGGGGATAGGGGCACACTCAGTTCGGCAATGTTCGGTGGAGTGTAGCGACTCGACTTGCGATCGCAGCTTTTGTCATCTTGTAATTACATCTGGCGAAAATGACGTTTTATAAATCCTTGATTCCGTAATCATACGGAACCATTTCAGAGCCTTTCAGACAGAAATGGCCGAATAAAAAAATGTCTGAATATCGTATTTCTTAATGAAAAGCGATTGTATTTTTGCTTACTCAAGCTCTTTTTTAGTCCTATCCCAACGCTGCATTCAGGCCGTTAATCCTGATCGAGAAAACCATTGAAAAGAATCGATGTTTCAGTCCAGAGAGGAATCTTTAAAACAAAGCTTCATATTTGATGGGCAGCCCACAGAAATGCTGGAATCGACCTGCTGAATGAGATTAAGCTACTTTGGCGATCGCCCTTTCCTGATATTTTGCGATCGCTTGTTAGTCATGAACATTGGCTGGGAACGATAGAAACATCTCGACCTAGTGCAAAGCTGCAAGCTATTCAGCTCCTGCGCTGGGTTAGAAATTCTGTCTGATGAAGGGTCTTCCGGAGTCACTTCGATTGGGCTGGAGCAGGACTTTGCCGCATCAAAAACGCGGACTGAAAATCCAAACACTTTCCGCAATTTTGCTGGGAGCGTTTCAATTTTCACTCTCTATGCTGTACGAAGAAACCGATGCCTCCGTCCCGCATTTGGGGAAAACAGGCAGATTCAATTCTCATCCACTCAAGTATCTGTAGGTGACTAATCATGGCAGTTGAAAAAGTAAATTCTTCCTCTAGCTTGGCAGAAGTGGTCGATCGCATCCTGGACAAAGGGATCGTGGTTGATGCTTGGGTTCGCGTGTCTTTGGTGGGTATCGAACTGCTGGCGGTCGAAGCCCGCGTGGTGATCGCCTCCGTCGAAACCTACCTGAAGTACGCCGAAGCCGTGGGTCTGACCACCCAAGCCGCCGTCCCCGCTGCCTAGAGGCTGATCTTCGTCCCTGCTGGGTGTGTCTATTCCGATTTCCTGTAGCAGCTAAGTCCTTACAGACTTGCATCACAGGCTTGCACCACCACCCAGCAGGAGATTTTTGGGGGAGTCTTGCGGCTCCCCACTTCTCTTTCCGCATCACTTGGAGGTTATCTTGTGGTTGCTCTGAAAGACCAATGGGAGGCCGAGAGGCAGCAGCGCCAACAAGCGGTTGAGCATCTGCTGGACACCTTTCGCCACCTGCGTCAGACCGTTTCTGCCCAACTTCGTCGCGATCGCGCTGAGTTTCACCAACAGCTTCAGCAGGTGACTCAGGCCCAGCTTGCCGACCTCGCTCAGCAGCGCCAGCTTCAGGCTGCGGAGCAAATGGCGCAGTTGGCTGCGTTTCGACAACAGTTGCAGACGCAAACCGCTCAATTTCTCGACATTACCGCCGCAGAGCGATCGCTCTTGTCGCAACAGATTTTCCAAGAGCTAGACCAGTTTCATCACGAACTCCGCGAATCGGTTGCTGCGCTGCGGGCCAGCCATCAGCAAGACCTGGGCGCACTGGCGACAGATGTGGCCATGCTGCGAGCCGAAGCGCGGGCAGACTTGCAGTCAATGCACGCTGAGCGGGTAGCAACATTGACCGAATTTGTTGAAACCCTGCAAGCGGATGTGCAGCAATATTTGGGGGATCTGGCGCAGGAGCGTCAGGAGCGGGCCCAGGACGTGCAAGCCTTGCTGAACGAAAGCCGCGCCAAGCGTCGATCCGAATCCGCAGACCTGATGCAGCGGTTGGGCATATTTCGGGCTGAGCTGCGCCAGTTTCGGGCCCAGTTGCACCAGCAAGTTTGGGGCAAATCCGCCTTGCGAATGGCGTGATTGTCCGTGTCGGCGATATAGAGCGTCT
>NZ_DVEA01000154.1:0-3758 GCF_015295965.1 Thermoleptolyngbya sp. M55_K2018_002 | reverse complement strand
GTGCCGCCATACTTCCACGGGTCGCTGTTGGGAATGCGATAGAACTTTTCAAAGATGCGATCGCGCTCCGGTTCGGGGATCGTGATGCCCGTGTTGGTGATGTGGATGGCGTAGTGGGGAGACGCAGGGTGGGGAAGCTGGGCGCTCTCCGTTTCGCTATTTTCTAGAGCTTCTAGTTCTAAATCTTCTAGGCAGGCGGAGACGCAGATCGTCTCGTTGCTGGGCGTGTACTTGCAGGCATTTTGAAGCAGTTCTGTGAAGATTTGCTCCAAATAGGAAAAATCGGTGGTGACGATCAGTGGCTCGGTAGGCAGGTGAAAGTGCAGGTTTTGCTGCTGGCTGCGGGCGCGGCTGACGAAGGGTTCGGCAACATGCAAGATCCAAGACCTTAGCTCCAAAGTCGTGAGCAGCAGTGGCTCGGTGTTGGCAGTAAGGCGCGACAGGTCGAGCAGGTCGTTGATCAGCCTCGTTTCACGATCGCACTCGCTTTGCAGAATTTTGAAATACTGACTGATTTGCGGGTCGTCGAATACGCCCTTGCGCTGAAGCAAAATCTCCAGCATTTCTGCGGACATTTTGATGCTGGACATGGGCGATCGCAGTTCGTGAGACACTGTGTTCAGAAAGTCGTCTTTCAAATGGTTGAGCCGGGCCAACTCATCAACCTGGCGCTGGGCGCTTTGATACAGCCGCGACTGGCGCAGGGCGATCGCGCATTGATTGGCCACCTGCTGCACCAGCCGCGTCTCCAGTTCTCGAAAGGCTTCCTGGCCGGGCTTGAATAGCCACAAACTGCCCAAGACTTGCTGGTCGTGCAGAATGGGGCAGACCAGCAGCGTCACCGGCTGCTCGGTCAGATGGGTTGCCCCGTCGACATCGGCAGCGTTGGCCTCACGATGGGGCCGCTCACGATGGGCAGGCTCAGAAGGCGGGGATTCGCCCGTGGCGCTGAGGCCGGGCAGCGTTTGGCAACATACCTGCACAAACTGCCCCGCTAAAACGGCTCGATGCACCTCTGGGAGATCGATCAGGGGAACCACGAGTCCCTGGCTAGAAGCCATCTGGGCACGGCTGCGATATTCATAGCAGATGGTCAGCGTTTGCGTCGTCAGGTCATACATCCCAGCCTGACAGCGCTCTACCCCCAGCCCCATGCCCAACTCGGTTACGGCCGTTTGCAGGATCTGGTGTTCGTCTAGGCTATCGCGCACCTTGTCGGTAATCCGCTTCAGCCTTGCCTCCAGGTCAATCGCCTGCTGCAACTGGGTGGTGCGCCGCTGCACTTGCGTTTCCAGGGTGGTGTTGAGCAGCCGGACTTGATGAAACAGTTCGGACTGCTGGATGGCGATCGCCAATTGATCTGCCACCGCCTGCGCCACCTCTGCTTCCCAATCCTGCCACGGGTCGAGCGACAGTTCTCGCGTCAGGCTAAGGCTGCCCCACACAGCTTCCCCAATCTTCAGCGGCACAAGCATCCATCGTGCGGGCATCTCTAGTGCCAGCGTTTGGTTGAAGTCTCCGCTAGCCTGTCGATTGTCATCCAACCGCACGAGCTGGCCCTGCGCCAGTTGCGCTGCTAAGGGGTTGCCTTGGTGGGGAATGCGGATTCCGGGTCGATGGCGGGCTGGCGACCCCGGCGGCACATATTCTGCCTGGAGCAGCCAGCACATCTCATGTACGAGGTATTTTACAATCGACACGCGGCTGAGGTGCAGCAGAGCAGCTGTTTCTCGCACGGCGGTTTCAAAAATCGTGGGTAAATCCAGAGATCGACGGATTGCCTGGATCACCTGATTCAGCATTTGCTCGCGCTGCGATCGCTGCTTGAGTTCTAGCTCTAGCTGCTTGCGCTCCGTAATGTCTTGCGTTGTGCCATAGAGCTTGACGACGCGCCCTGACGCATCGATCTCGGCCTGACCCCGCGATTCTAGATAGGCGATCGAGCCGTTGGGCTGACTCAGGCGCAGATCGAGTACGTAGGGCTGGCCAAGGGCGATCGCATTTGACACTGCCGCATCCAGCCGCATCCGATCCTCTGGCACAAATTTTTGCAGCAGTTCTGGATAGCTGGGTTCGCCCTGCGTCCGCTCCAATCCGTGAATCTCATACATCTGGTCCGACCAGGTAATCCGCCTCGTTTCCAGATCAAATTCCCAGTTGCCAATTCGGGCAACGGCCTGGGCCGTTTTCAACCGCGTTTGACTCTGCCGGAGTGCCTCTTCGGTCTGCTTGCGGTGGCTGATGTCGATCTCTACCGCCGTGACGCGCCAGCAGTGGTCATGGGGGCTATAAAAGCTGGATGCTGCACTTGAGAACCAGCGGAGGGAGCCGTCTTTGTGGAAAAACCGATACTCATAGGTAACAGGCTCTCCTTGCAAAAGCTGGGTTTGATTAAGCGTTAGAATCATCTGCCGATCGTCTGGCAGCAGGCGAGACATCCACAACTGTTGATCGGCCATCAGTTCTTCCGCGCTATAGCCAAACAGCGCCTCGGTTCCGGGAGAGCGATAGTCGTAGTCCCAACTGAGGTCGGCATAAAGCCGAAAGCTGGTCACGGCTGCACAGGCGCGGTTCAATACTTCCTGAAGTTGTAGGACGGTTTGCTTTGAGGTGTGTTCTAGGGCTTTGCGATCGCTGATATCGGTCACCAGCGCGTAATAGCCGCGCACCTGCTGGGTATCGTCCCAGTCGGGCACAAGCAGCACCGACACTGGGCGCGGTTTCCCAATTGCGTAGGGCAACTCTGCTTCATAGTGAACTGATTTGCCGGATAGTGCCTGTTCGATAAAGGGAGCCGCAAGCTGGTAGGCCGCCTCCCCAATGACTTCCCGCACAGATTTGCCGTAGAGGTCTTCCCGCCGCCGCTCCATCCACACTTCGTAGGTGCGGTTCATAAAGCGGTAGCGCTGATTGGCATCGACGCAGGAAATGCAAACAGGAAGAGCGTCGAGCAATTGCTGGAGTTTCAGTTCATGGCTCCTTAGAGAACTTTTACCGGAGGGGTGAGAAGGCAGTCCACCAGGCTCTTCCGGCACGCCATCCTCTGTCAAAGCATGGGCTGCCGGGGTTAACGGATTCGGGAAGCCATGCGGCTGGGGCAGAGAAAAAGGGCGATCGCTCACGGGTTTGAGATGGCTCGGCAAATAGTCTGCAAAAGCCTGCAAAATACTTGCGCTTAAAGAAAATTTAAGCTTGATTACTTGCCACAATAGCATTCCTGGTGGTGTGCATTTCGGTTCTCACGACACGGCCCAAAGGTGGGTTTTAAGGAGCGTTTTCGGGGGATTTGACAGTTCTCAACGGTGTCACCTAACGGTGTCTCTAAACGATGTGATCATGCTCTAGCCAGACCCAGCCGCAGCAGCCCAGTCAATCGCCAAGTGATATCACCCCGATATCATTCGGTAATATACCATTCCTGGTTAATATCGCTCCAGCAGCAGCTGCACCTCTTCTTCCAGTTCCAGATTGCCCAGAGCGCTCCACTCGGCCCGGCGCACTGCTAAAAACGCTCGCGCCAGGTCAGAACCCAGCGCATTGAGCAGCACGGTGGACTGGCTGAGGTGGGCGATCGCCGCTCCCAGGTTGGCGGGCAGCCGATCGATCTGGCGAGTCTGCCGTTCTGCCTCGATCAGCGTGGCAGGGTCTACGGCGATGGGGTCTCCGGGTTCTCGCCGCTGCTGAAGGCCATCCAGCCCCGCAGCGATGACCGCGCCCAGCGCCAGATAGGGATTTGCCGAAGCGTCTACGGTTTTTAG
>NZ_DVEA01000394.1:0-22234 GCF_015295965.1 Thermoleptolyngbya sp. M55_K2018_002 | reverse complement strand
TGCCGTCCTCATCATAGACTTAGACTGCATCCTACGCGCTCAAGTGCCACGCAACTCAAAGCACCTCCATCAGAACCTACACACCGGCGATCAGTTTTCTGGATCTTGGAGGACTTCTCGTAGACGCAGCCCGCGAGAACACCTCCAACTGTGTAGATTCTACCTATGACGTAGATAGAAAAATACTTGAGGACAGAGCAACGAATTGCCCAAGAACGCTAGCCGTTGTTGCCGATGCAACTGTTCATCCAAACATTTCAAGAAATAATTCAGAAATGATTCAAAAATAGCCTGAATAGGGCAACCTGCCAGCAATGTGGCAATTTCTCTAAAATTGCACGGAGGAACCCATGAAAGTCCTGTAGAAACGAGAGAGATTGCTGATTTAGCGGTTAATTCAGAAATTGATCAAAAATTGATCAAACCCGCTACGGCCCGATGAACAGTTCATCCTTACCCCTTTCCTCAGGCGGAAAGAGTTCGGTAAGGTGGGAATGCGGCCCTAGTTCGTGAACCCTGCTTTCGTGAACCCTGCTGTAGACAAGCTGCTTTATGGCTGGCAAAACCTACACCTTCTATCGCCAATCTCCTGCCCGCACGTCCCTCGTTCACCCCACGAGTGGGCAAAATCCGCTGGTCTATCGCGCTGTCGTGCTGATGCTGCTGATTACAGGCGCGATGGGGGCATTTGTCTATCGCCTGTCCGAACTGCAAATCTTTGAAGGGGCCCACAATCGGGAACTGGCAGAGCAAAATCGGGTGCGCCGCATTCCCCTAGTGGCCGACCGGGGAACCGTGAGCGATCGCCACGGCAAGCTCCTGGCCACCAGCCAGATTTCCCGCTACGTCTACCTCTGGCCCCGGCAGCACTCGCCCAGAGAATGGCAGGAAATTGCCGTTCACTTGTCGCCGATGATTGGCGTTAGCCCAAAGGAAATTCTTGGTCGCCTGGAAAGGGCGGGCTATACCTCTCTGCTGCCCGTGCGCGTTGGCAACCAGCTTTCGCCAACCACGTTTGTGGCCGTGGCCGAACAGTTACCCCGCTGGCCGGGGGTGGAAATTCTCACCGGGTCAAGCCGCCGGTATCCCAATGGGTCGCTTGCATCCCATGTGCTGGGCTATATCGGCGAAGCCACTGAAGAGGACATGGCCCGCAATCCCGATTATCCCAGCGGCATGATTGTGGGCAAGATGGGGGTCGAGCGGCTGGCCAACGCGCAGCTAGAAGGCAAGTGGGGCGGGCGGCTGGTAGAAGTAGACGCACGCGGTCAGGAATCTCGCTTGCTGGGCGAACAGCCTTCAATTAGCGGCGAACCCGTCCAGTTGACGCTGGATTTGGAATTGCAGCGAACGGCAGAAAAGGCGCTGGGCGGGCGGCGCGGCGCAGCGGTGGTGCTGAATGTGAAAACGGGCGAGGTGCTGGCGTTGGCCAGTTCGCCAACGTTTGACCCCAATATGTTCACTCGCAGCGTCACCGAAGCGGAGTGGCAGCAGCTTCAGAAAGGCGACCAGCCGTTTCTCAATCGGGCCCTCCAGGGATATCCACCGGGCAGCACGTTCAAGATTGTGACGGCGGCTGCGGGAATGGAAACGGGCAAGTTTTCCCCCCAAGCGCGGGTGGGCACGTCGGCGTTTCTCAGCGTGGGCGGGCATCAGTTTTGGGAAAGCAGCCGTCGCGGATTTGGAGCGATTGGCTTCCGCGATGCCTTGGCCTACAGTAGCAACACCTTTTTCTTTCGCGTCGGCATGTTGGTGGGGCCAGAGGCGATCGCCCGCTGGGGCAAAGCGCTGGGCATCGGCATCGAGACCCCTCACCTGGGGCTGGAGGGAGCCAGCATTGGGATGATGCCCACGCCCGATGAGAAAGAAGCGCTATACAACGAACCCTGGTATCTGGGCGACACGATCAGCATGTCCATCGGGCAAGGGCTGGTGCAGGCGACCCCGCTGGAGTTGGCGGTGATGACGGCGGCGATCGCCAACGGCGGCAAGCGCGTCCAGCCCCATCTCCTCGCTTCCCAAACCAACCACCCTGACGTGCAGCCCGTGTCAGCCGGCCTCAAACCCGAAACCATCAAAGCCATTCAGGAAGGACTGTTGGCCACGGTGCAAAAGGGCACGGCTCGCCGCCTGGCCGATGGCTCCATCCCCCTGACGGCAGGCAAAACGGGCACGTCGGAAGTCGGCCCTGGTCGCAAGCCCAACGCCATGTACGTGGGCTATGGGCCGGTGAGCGATCCGCAGATTGCGATCGCCGTCGTCATCGAAAACGGCGGCTACGGCGGCGTGGCGGCGCTGCCCGTAGCTCATGAAGTGTTCAAGACCTATTTTGGCAAGCGGTAAGGCGGGGCTAAAGCGGCGGTAGCTCCTCCAAAATCGTGAACCGAACGTGGTTAATGGCCAAATCCCCGATAGACACGTCTACATCGCTGGTTGGCGTTTTGATGGTTTCAAACGAAATGCCCTTAGCCATTTCGGCATGGAACCAGGGCAGACCCATGAAAAAGCGCGTGGGGTAGGGGCCGCCGTCCACCACATCGTCCACATTCGACTCCATCGGCAGCCAGCCAAAACCGGGAATGTAAAACTCAATCCAGACGTGGTTAAACTCCGGCTCCAGGGGATACCGCTGGCGATCGGCATAGGGCGGACACTTGTAGCGGCCGACCGTGCGGCAGGCGATGCCATTCAGTCGGGCCAGCGCCAGCAAGATGCCGACATACTCCCCACAAGACCCCGTGCCCCGCTCCAGCGCGACATCAGGTGTGTCGATATGGGGCTTGATGCTGTAGGAGAGGCGATCGTAGACGTAGTTGCGAATTTTCAGAATTTTGCGGAGCAGGTTGGTTTCTGTGCCAATGGACTCGCGGGCGGCAGCTCGGATCGCGGGCGTATCCATGGCCAAATCATCGTCATCGACCAGATAGCGCGACTGAAACTCCAGCGACAGCGGCGGGATTTTCTCCACGTCGTCGTAGGTGAACTGGTACTTGATGCCGCGCACTTCCAGCAGCGCCTTCCAGCCGAAGATATGGCTTTCGTGGGGCCGGAGTTGGTCAAACTTGAACACTGCAACCCGCTGTCCGTCTTGCAGTTCTTCGGTAAACGGGATGCCGATTGGCTCCACCTGTCGCAGCCGTTGGCGAGCCGTTTCCGCAGGCAGAGCAATCCGCCACTCTAGACCGTTTAGCTGCACCGCATCCAGTGGGGAAATCTCCTCCGCGTAGATCATTTCTACCAGAAACCCGTTGGAGAGCGTGTAGTGCTGCTGCGGGTCGTAGCGGAAATAGAGCGGATGGAGAAAGGTGCGATCGCGGAAGGTTAGCTCGTAGGGCAGTTCAGGATTATTGGGGTCGTCTCGAATGTAGGCTTCCTCAAAGGAATAGACGACGTACAGTACCTCATCGCCTGTTGCGGGATCGGGATAAAACGCCAGCCCGCTGGGGCTATCGAAGGGGGTCAGCAGGCTGAATCGCAATTCGCCCGTTGCCCGATCCATACAGTAGACCGTGCGCTCCAGGCGATCGCACAGCCATAGTTCTTCCCCCCGAAAGGTGAGATTTTCAATCCCCACACCGGGCGCGGCAAAGCGAGTAATCTCGCGCTGAGTTTCTGCGTCGTAGATCAAAATTGCGCCCGCCTTCTGGCAAGTGACGTAAACCGCGCTGCCGTAGACCGCCACGCCATCTGCCGGGTAGGGCAGCGTTGCAAACTCGTCTGGAGTGAGCGTATCGCCGGACAGATCCGTGAGGGGGCAGCGATAGACCCTGTTTTCCCGCGTGAACCAGAGCGTGTCTCCGGCGATCGCCAGTCCGCTGCCATCCAGAAATTGCTCGGTGTGTTTGGAGTTGAGAATCGTCGTGCTGTCGCTGTCGGGGGCGATCGCCACCAGATACCCCCGCACTGCGTCTAGCGTCAGCAGCCTGCCCTCATGCAGCGCCAGCCCCCGCATCATATACACACCCACCGGACGCACCGTGCGGTGCAGCGTCGTTGCGTTGGACTGAATCACCAGGGAATCTCCCGGCTGTTCTGAGGCATTGGATAGGGCAGGTTCAAGCAGCATAAAGGGTTCGGGATGCAGGAGCAGGGGTCAGGCCGATTAAGCCGTCTTACATCATAGGAAAAAGGCCCCAGCGGCGTGTGTATCCAAATGATGGTTTTTCGGCTAACTCCTGATGCTGGCAGGTTCCAGGCAGGGTTCAATCGTGGCAACAACGGACTCTGCCAGCGCGGTGTAGTCATAGCCGCCCTCTAGCCCAAAGGCAAGGTGCGGCGTGATTTGCAGACAATAGCGCGTGAAAATCCCGTAATCGGAAGGGTTCAGGCAAATTCGCGCCAGGGGGTCGGCATGGGTTGCATCGTAGCCCGCACTGACCAGCAGCAGATCGGGGCGAAACGCCTGGAAAAAGGGCACAATTTCTCGCGCAAACAGCGGCTCATAGTCTGCCAGGGTGCTGCCAGCCTGCATAGGAAAATTTCGCACGGTGTTATGTGGGCCGCGATCGCCCGCCGCGCCTGTGCCCGGATACTGCGGATATTCGTGCAGCGAGCAAAACGCAATGCGCGGGTCAGATTCTACAATTGCCTCGGTGCCGTTGCCGTGATGCACGTCCCAGTCTAAAATGCCAACGCGCTCGATTCCCGGCTGCTGGAGCGCATACCGAGCGGCGATCGCCACGTTGGAAAACAGGCAAAACCCCATGCCTCGCCTGGGCAGCGCGTGATGTCCTGGCGGGCGCACCAAGGCAAACGCTGGACGACCCGTTTGCCATACCGTATCCACTGCATCCAGCCAAGCGCTCACTGCCAGCAGCGCTGCATCATAGCTATCCGGCGACACGACCGTATCCGGATCGACCTGCCCGCCGCCGTGGGTGGCAACATACTCTACTGCGGCCACGTAATCGGGAGGATGCACCGCATAGAGCGCAGCCATCAGGCGATCGCCCTGAGCATCGACGGGAGTGGGCGATCGCCACGCAAGCTGATCCGCCCAATCCGCCTGCCGCAGCGCCGCCACCACTGCCCGCAACCGGCCGGCGTTTTCAGGATGATAGGAACCCGTGTCATGCTGCAAAAACACGTCGGAATAAAAGATCGGAAACTGCGACATGGCAAGGCGCTCTGGGGAGGAATGCCTCGATTCTACAGCGCTATTCTGGAGGGGTAGCGGCTGAACCGAGCGATCGCAGCAAAGCGACCAACCAATGATGCACAAACTCAGGTCTGACCGTTGATAATCAGGCGATCGCCCTCCACGCGCACATCTCGCAGTTCAATACCCCGCGCCTCGACTTCCGCATTGATGCGGGCTTCCAACTCCGCCAGCGATAGCCCAAGCTGGCCAGCCACGACCGATGCAGGCAGGCTGAGATTGCCAACTTTTACGGTCATATTTTCATCCAGCCGCAGCTTGCCGTTTCGCACTGTGGGGTTGCCCTCGATGCCAAGGTACACGCCGCGTCGCCCCAGCGCCGGAACGAACGCCAGCACCCGATCAAGCGCCGCCCGCTCCTGATCAGTCAGCCCGTCGGTCGGCAGTTCCGATAGGTTCACCACCACGCCGCCTTTGATCTGCCCATCCTCGAT
Organism: Thermoleptolyngbya sp. M55_K2018_002; assembly: GCF_015295965.1. NCBI lineage: Bacteria > Bacillati > Cyanobacteriota > Cyanophyceae > Oculatellales > Oculatellaceae > Thermoleptolyngbya > Thermoleptolyngbya sp. M55_K2018_002. Next base: position 16,642 of record NZ_DVEA01000394.1, on the reverse strand, counting down.
AGTGGTGCTAAAGCCGTTTTGCAATAGCTCCCGACCTTCGGGCGATTGGGCGATCGCCGCTGCCACGATCTGGTTCACCTGCGGCCCGTCTAGTTCCACAGGCGCACCGCTCGTTACCAGGCGTTCGACGGCTTTGGGCGATATCGGCGTTGGGTCGGGCGTAGTGGTCGCAGCGGGCGATTCGGTCGCATACCAGTCGGGCACCTGCGACACCTGCCGCACCGACAGCGCCGTCGCCGCCAGCGCCCCGATCGCCACGCCCGCCACAATGCCCACCAGCCAAATCAGTTGCTTTTTCATCGCTCGTTTTTCACCCGCTCTCGATCAATCAGGAACCTTAAAGTCTTTGGAGCAACAGCAGCCCTGTAAAACCCTGCACTCACTAAAACGCCATATCTGATCACGCTCAGAGCGCGATCGCCCGTCCGGATCATTCTGCCATTCTCTCGGAAATGGGAAATCAGCCGCAGGATTTATTGAAAATTAAACGACGGGCTGGGGGATTTTGGGCTGCACGCTGGGCAGCCAGCGACTGGCGATCGGCATTCGCCAGCCTGTGCCAAAGGCGCGATCGGTAATCTTTAGCCCCGGCGCGGCCTGCTTGCGCTTGAACTCGGCGCGAGTGACCAGCCGAATCACCTGGTTTACCACGGCCGCGTCGTGTCCCGCCGCCACGATATCTGCCGGGGCCTGATGATGCTCGACGAAGCGCTCTAGAATGTCGTCCAGCACGTCGTAGGGCGGCAGCGAATCCTGATCGACCTGACCTGGCTTCAGTTCGGCGCTGGGTGGCTTGGTAATGATGTGCGGCGGAATCACGGGCTGCGTTGCCGACTTCAGCAGCAGCGACGAGTCGAAAGCGGCTCGGTTCTCCTGGTTGAGCCACTGGCAAATCGAGTAGACGCGGGTTTTGGGCACGTCGGCGATCGCCCCCAGGCCGCCGTTCATGTCGCCATAGAGGGTGCAGTAGCCCACCGCCATTTCCGACTTGTTGCCCGTCGAGATCAGCAGATGTCCAAACTTGTTGGAAATCGCCATCAGCAGCGTGCCGCGAATGCGCGACTGGAGGTTTTCTTCGGCAATGCCAAACTCCGTGCCTGCAAAGAGGTCTGCTAGGGCATGATCAAAGCCCTGCATGATGGGCGCAATGGGGAGGGTCTGGGTCTGGATGCCCAGGTTTTTCGCCAGATCCAGCGCGTCGGTAATGGAGTGGTCGGAACTGTAGGGCGAGGGCATCAGCACGCCGAGGACGTTTTCGGGGCCAAGGGCAGCCGTGGCGATCGCCGCCACTAGGGCCGAATCAATCCCGCCGCTCAGGCCTAGCACTGCTTTGCTAAAGCCACACTTCCGCCCATAGTCGCGCACCCCCATCACCAGCGCCATCCAGATTTCCGCCTCGGCGCAGTCGGGCAGGGGCGCAACGGCATCGGGCAGGGGCATCAGTTCACCCACCGCCGGGTCAAATGCAGCAAACACCAGATCGCGCTCAAAGGCCTTGGCTCGAACAACCAACTCGCCTGCCCGATTTAGCCCAAAGCTGCATCCGTCAAACAGCAGGTCATCGTTGCCGCCGACCTGATTGGCATAGAGAATTGGCTGGCCATAGCGAGTGGCACTGTGGCGCAGCATGTTTTCCCGCAGGTGCTGCTTGCCGACGCTGTAGGGCGATGCCGACAGGTTCAGCACCAGATCTACGCCCTGGCGTGTGAGTTCGGCGATCGGGTTCACCTCATAGTGACGCTTGCCCCAAAAGCTCTCGTCGTTCCACAGGTCTTCGCAAATGGTGACCCCAATCCACACGCCGTCTAGCTCGAAGGCGCTGCTCTCCTCGCCCGGTTCAAAGTAGCGGTCTTCATCGAATACGTCGTAGGTAGGCAATAGCCGCTTGTGAAAGTAGCGCTGCACCGTGCCGTCCAGCAGGAGGGCTGTGGTGTTAAACAGGGGCTTTTCGCCGTCATACACTGCATCGGGATTGGGCAGCACCGTCCCCACCAGCACTGCCAGATCCGCAGGCAGGTCTGTTGCCAACTGTGCCAGGGTTTCCGCCATGCGGGTCAAAAAGTTGGGCTGCATGAGCAGGTCGCGGGGCGGATAGCCACACAGCGAAAGCTCTGTCGTCAGGAGCAGCCGTGCGCCCGCCGCCGATGCTGTTTGCGCGGCCTCCAGAATTTGACGGGCATTGCCCGCGAGGTCGCCGATGGTGGGGTTCAGTTGGGCGATCGCAATTTTCATGGCTGGAACCCGCTAGCTATCGATTCCCACGGGCTGCGAAACCGTAACAGGCGACGGTGCAGGCGCAGTAGTCTTCGTGCTGAACACCAGCCCATGTTCGCCCACCGTTACCAAAATCGTGTCGCCCTCTGAGAAAGCGTTTTCTAGCAACTTGGTCGCCAGCGGATTCTCGATCTCCCGCTGGATGGCCCGCTTTAGCGGCCGTGCGCCATACACCGGGTCGAAGCCCGCATCGGCGATGTAGTTTTGCGCGTCCGGCGTGAGTTCCATCCGCAGCTTTTGATCCGCCAGCAGGCGATGGATGCGCTGAAGCTGGATGCCCACAATCTGCCGCAGTTCCTTGAGGCTGAGGGCGTGGAACAGGATGATGTCGTCTACCCGGTTAAGGAACTCTGGGCGGAAGTGGTTTCGCAGTGCGTCCATCACCCGCTTTCGCATCTCCTCGTATTTGGAATCGTCGCCCGACACGTCCAGGATATGCTCGCTGCCGATGTTGCTGGTCATCACCACGATGGCATTGCGAAAATCCACCGTGCGCCCCTGAGAATCAGTAATGCGTCCATCGTCCAGCACTTGCAGCAGGATATTGAACACGTCAGGATGCGCCTTTTCCACCTCATCCAGTAGCACGACGGAATAGGGGCGGCGACGAATCGCCTCAGTCAGTTGCCCGCCTTCTTCATAGCCGACATACCCCGGCGGCGCACCCACCAACCGCGAGACAGAGTGCTTCTCCATGTATTCCGACATATCCAGCCGCACCAGCGCATCCTCTGAGTCGAACATACACTCGGCCAGGGCGCGGGCCAGTTCCGTTTTGCCGACCCCTGTGGGCCCCAAGAACATAAAGGAGCCAATGGGACGACCGGGGTCTTTCATCCCGGCGCGGGCGCGACGAATCGCAGCAGCCACCGCCGCCACCGCCTCATGCTGCCCGATCACCCGCTGATGCAAAAAGGATTCTAGGTTCAGCAGCTTTTGCCGCTCGGTTTCCAGCAGGCGGTTCACCGGGATGCCCGTCCACTTGGCAACGATTTCGGCAATGTCGGAATCGGTCACTTCCTGCCGGAGCAGAGCCTTGCCTGCGCCAGTATGCACCTCCGTCAGGCTGGCTTCTTTTTCTTCTAGCTCCCGATGCACTGCTTCCAGCCGTCCGTACTTAAGCTGAGCAGCGGTGTTGAGGTCGTAGTCGCGCTCGGCTTTTTCGATTTGTCGCTGGAGCTTTTCTTCCTCTTCACGCAGGGCTTTGATGGTTTCCAGGATTTTCTTTTCCGACTCCCACTGAACGGTGAGGGTCTGCTGTTCTTGTTTGAGTTGAGTAATTTCCTCCGCGATGCGCTCTAGCTTGTCTTTGGAAGGACGAAAGGCGGCGCTGTTAACCCCTAGCCGCACGCCTTCGCTTTCGAGCGAGAGCTTTTCCATCTCCAACTGGCGGACGCGGCGATCGATGGTTTCTAGCTCAACGGGTTTGGAAGTGATTTCCATCTTGAGCTTGGCGGCGGCTTCGTCTACCAGGTCGATGGCTTTGTCGGGCAAGAAGCGGTCAGAAATGTAGCGATCGCTCAAGACCGCCGCCGCCACCAGCGCCGAGTCGGTAATGGTGACGTTGTGATGCACCTGATAGCGTTCCTTTAGCCCCCGCAGGATTGAGATCGTATCTTCCACCGTTGGCTGACCAATATAGACCTGCTGGAAGCGGCGTTCCAAAGCGGCATCTTTTTCAATGTGCTTGCGATATTCATCCAGCGTCGTCGCGCCGATGCAGCGCAGTTCGCCTCGGGCCAGCATGGGCTTCAGCAGGTTGCTGGCATCCGTCGTGCCGGAGGAGGAACCTGCGCCCACGACGGTATGCAGTTCATCGATAAACAGCACCACCTGGCCTTCAGAATTGGTGACTTCCCGCAGCACGGCCCGCAGCCGTTCCTCAAACTCGCCGCGATACTTGGCTCCGGCAATCAGGGAACCCATGTCCAGGCTGATCAACTGGCGGTTTTTGAGGGATTCGGGCACGTCGCCGTTGATGATGCGCTGGGCCAGGGCCTCGGCGATCGCCGTTTTGCCCACACCCGGTTCGCCAATCAGCACGGGGTTGTTTTTGCTACGTCGAGACAGGACTTGCACCACGCGCCGGATTTCCTCATCGCGCCCGATCACCGGGTCGAGTTTGCCCGCCTTGGCCAGTTCTGTCAGGTCGCGCCCGTATTTCTCCAGCGCCTTGTATTGCGACTCTGGCGACTGGCTGGTAACGCGCTGGCTGCCGCGCACGCTCTTGATGGTGGTTTCCAACTGCTTGGCCTCAATGCCCGCAGCTTTGAACAGACGGCGACCCACGCGGTCATCTTCGCAGAGCGCCAAAACCAGATGTTCAACCGCGATGTAGTCATCCTGGAACACCTTGCGGGCCTCTTCGGCCCTGTCCAAAAATGTATCCAGGCCGCGCCCCAGGAAAAGCTGGCTGAGGTCGTTGGTGTTGACCTTGGGCTGGCGGGCGGCGAAGGAGTCTAGCTGCTGCCGTAGGCGGGTCGATTCCATGCCGGCCTTATCGAGAATGGTATTTGCCAAGCCTTCCTGATCTAGCAGGGCGATCGCCACATGCTCGACTTCCAGATTTTGTTGACGGTAGCTGCGGGCCACGTCCTGCGATTTGACAATCGCTTCCCACGCTTTTTCCGTAAATTTACCGGGATCGGTTGGCTGCATGTTAAAAATAAATCCTTGAATAGCCGCTCAGGGTGTTCTCTATTGTAACGTGAGTGTTCCGCCAGGCTTTTGAGGAAGGAGACTGGATGCCATTTCCTGCAAACCTTTTGGGCTAACTTTCACCTACTTCTAGTGTACGGAAGCCGCCTCCGGTTTGCCTGCATTCAAAAACAGGACGCTAATGCAGCAGACGTGTAAGGGGCGATCGCAAGCGTGATTCTACCGAGGCTGAATTCGGAGCGATCGCACGAGATTATCCAGCAGCGTCAGGTTCGGGAAAAAGCCATTGCTATCTTGCAAGTTGAGCTGCTGAGCCACCCGCCGCAGATAGATTTCATACTCCGCCACAAACGCATCGTACTGATCTGTCGTGAGCGGTGCTGTGGCAGGCAATACGGACGTTAGCAGCGGCTGCGAAAAGGACACGTAATAGCGCCCGTCGGTGGTCAGTCCCTGAAAGATATAGACCAGTTCGTTACTCAAGATGGGGCTAACGTCGTACTTGTAGACCCCGACGAAACGCAGCCCGCTGCCTTCCCCAAAGCGGAGATACTCCATCTGCGATCGCAGCACTTCGTCTCCCGAAACAGGCGGCAGCACGGCGATTGGGCGGTTAATGTAGAACGGGCGCTGGGTCAAGATGGTTCGCAGTCCGTTAATCACCTGGTTCATCGCCTGTAGCTCTTGGCGATAGCCCACATACATTGCCCGCAGCCCGCTGACGGAGTAAATCTTAAGCGTCCCTGGCGGCACTGCGATTCCCGCGGCTGGGCTGGGCACTTGAAATTGATAGACCAGATGGGATGGCTCGCCGTTGAGATAGGGCGGCTGATCTGGTCGATAGGGCCGCGCGGCCCGCCGCTGGCCCTGCACCGAGTCCGTCAGCGGCCCCGGTTCAAACCGCACCTGCTCCAGGGATAGCGGAAATTCGGTTGCCACGTCCGAAAGCTGAAGCACGTAGGGCCCGGGTGGCCGCCCTATGGAGGACGACTCCGGAAACTCTGGCGAATCGATGGCTGGTGAAGGCTGGGCGATCGCCCTTCCACAACCCAGAAGACAATCACCACCCACAACAGCTATGCTTCCCAAGGGCAAGAGCAGGGAAAGCCCCCACGCAACCCAACCATTCATTGTTTCGCTCCTCACTCACACTGCCCAAAATCCTGCCTAATATCGATCCTCCCAAGGGGCGCTATGGGTGACATTGCTGGAAGTCCCGCCGCCCCTTGACTGATAATCCAAAATCGCAAATCTAAAATCGAGAATCGACACAAGACACAACCTGCAATCCAGCACCAACGCCCAGCCCAAGCTCTGGTGCAGACCTGATGCTTCTACACCCTCAGCCTAGACTGGGCTACGTTCCCCGCATTAGGTCAAAAAGACCGGAACCCTGCGCGATGACTCCGCATTACGCGGTTTCTACATCCCACAGCAGTTGCTCTCAATATTATCCAGGTCTGACGCAAATGAGCGAGATTCCCCAGAATCAGGAGTTAAATGTCAAAGATTCTGTCAGAGATTCGGAATCGATTTGGAATCGGGGGTGACAAGGAGAGCGAGTAGAGACTCCCGACACCCTATTCACCTGTAATCGACAGTTCCTCAACCCACACGCGGGGGCTGAGTCCAGCGCCGACTCGTTCCAGTTCTGGCTCGATGTGGATGATGGACTTGAGGAGTTGGCGAAAATCGCCCGCGACTGTGGCGGATTCAATGCTGGTGCGCTGACCATCGCGAATCAGCCAGCCATCAAAGGGCAGCGAGAAGGAACCCTGGAGCGCCTGCACCCCGGCATGGAGCGCGTGCAGGTCATCGATGAATACAACATTATCAGCCGTGCTGAGGTCGAAAGCAGAGTCGGCAATCCCCGGCAAGACATGGTAAAAATGGCTGCCGACCGTCACCTTTGCGCCCATGTTGGCGTGACCCGTCGGCTGGGCGTTGAGCCGTTTGGCCGTGCCTGCGCTGTGCAAAAAGCTGGTCAACACGCCCTGGTCAATTAGCGAGACGCGGCGCGTGGGCGTGCCTTCGCCATCAAACAGTTCGCCGCCAATATTTTCTGGATGCAGCGCGTCGTCATACAGCGAGAGCAACGGAGAGGCGATCGCACTCCCCAACGACTCTGGCGTAGACAAGCTCTGCCGATCGAGAATATTCTGCGCGTTAAACAGATTAGAAAACGCCCCAATCAGGCTCAAAAAGGCATCGGGCGACAGCACGACCCGGTACTTTCCGGTGGGGATCTTTTCGTAATCCAGGTGGCTGATCGTCTTCTCCGCCGTTTCCCGAATGCACTTCTGGACATCCAACTGCTCCAGCCCCCGGCTCACCTCAAAAGACCCGGCGCTGCGGGGCTTTTTGCCTTCCTGCTCCGTCTTGCTGTAGAGGTAGATCGACGCAACCGATTGCCCCTGCCGCCGCACTGCGCCTTCGCTGTTCAGATAGAACCGCTCCATGTCCCGCTGCGACAGACCGTTATAGGGCACAGAGGCGATCGCCGGATGAGCCGCCAGCAGTTCCTTCTCGGCTGCAATCAGCGCTGCAATCAGGTCAGACACCGATGCAGGCGAAACGCGATCCTCTTCTTGTCCTGCCAGAGGAGCGGTAGCCTCTGGGCTAAAGTCGGGCACGTTTTCCTTCATGCCAAAAAAGCTGGCATCGTAGGCTGTCTTCAGCGCCAGCTCCAGTCCCGTCGGGTCAACGTCGGTCGTCGAAGTAATGCCCAGCGTACCCTCATGGTTCCACACGCGCACCGTCACGCTCGATCGCTGGGACGCTTTCACCTGCTTGGGTTCGCCCTGATCCACCTGGACGCTGGTTTCATCGACCGACGCGCCGTAGATGTCGTATTTCTGAATTCCCAGGCGATGGGCAGACTCTTGAACCTGGTTGGCAAGATCGCTGACGAGAATCGGCATGGCGGGAGTATTTTAGGAAGTTTTTTGGGAAGTTTTCCTAAAGTGTATCGCAGGGGGATAGAAGGGAAGGGAGAAGAACGAAGAACGAAGAGCGAAAAACGAAAATTCTTAGGCATCTCCCAAGCCTTCCCTCTTCGTTTTTCTCTCTTCATTCTTTCCTCTTCGTTCTTCCCTCTTCGTTTTTCTCTCTTCATTCTTCCCTCTTCCCTCTTCTTCCCGCCATTTCCCCATGATTAGCTACCTAAAAGGCGCGATCGCCGCTGTGCAAAAACTTCCAAGCAACCGCGTCATCTTGACCCTAGACGTGAATCAGGTGGGCTATGACCTGCAAATCACGCCGCGAATGCTGCAATCGCTGCCGGGTATGGGCGAAGTGGTGCAGGTCTTTACCCATCAGCAAGTGAAGGAGGATCAAATTGTGTTGTACGGGTTTGAGTCGCTGGCGGAGCGAGATCTGTTTCGGCAGTTAATCAGCGTCAGCGGCGTGGGGCCGCAGTTGGGAATGGCGCTGCTGGACGGCATGGGGCTGCAAGACCTGGTGCAGGCAATTGTGTCGGGCAACACGCGGATGCTGTCGCGCACGCCAGGGGTGGGGGCAAAAACGGCGGAGCGGCTGGCGCTAGAGCTAAAGACCAAGCTGGCAGACTGGCGCACCCAATCAGGACTGTCCACAACCCCAGATGCCGCGCCCGTGGGCAGCGTGCAAGAAGATGTGGAACTAACGCTGCTGGCGTTGGGCTATTCCAGCGGCGAAATTATGCAGGCATTGCGGGCGGTTGGACAAAAGACGGCGCTGGCGAAAAATGCCGACGCAGAGCAGTGGATTCGAGAGGCGATCGCCTGGCTGAGCCAATAGACCCCTAAACCCTGTGATACAATCGTTGATTGTATTGATACTCACCGGACGACCCCAATGGCACTCCTGCAAGAGCGCAAGCAGCAGATTATTTCTGATTACCAAATCCACGAAACCGACACTGGATCGGCAGATGTTCAGGTGGCAATGTTGACCGAGCGCATCAACCGCCTCAGCGCCCACCTCAAAGAGAACAAGAAAGACCACGCTTCTCGTCGGGGTCTCCTGAAAATGATCGGTCAGCGCAAGCGCCTGCTGGCCTACATCCAAAAGCACGATCAAGATCGCTATCGCGCTCTGATTGGCAAGTTAGGCATTCGCGGCTAGGGTTTCGCGGCTAAGGGTTTCGCGTCTAAAGTTTAAGATCTTGCGAATCGATTCGCTGGGCCAGATGGCGCGGCTGGCTGACCCCTTGCGGTTAGGACAGGTTTTCTTTATGGCATCTTCTACTCCGCCTAGTTCTGATTCTTCCAACTCAGACGCTTCGACTCGTAAGGCCTTGCCGTTCGAGCCGAAAAAGCGCCTGAAAAAATCCGAAGCATCCACCGATGCTGGTAAAAAGCCAGAGACAGGAGCGGAACCGAAGAAAGCGCCTAAATCTGCCTCGAAAGCGGCCGCGAAGGCAACCCCCAAGGCAACGCCGCTAAAAGCAGGAGCGTCGGGGGGTGCGTCTGGTAATTCTGCCAAGAACGCTGCGGCAACCCGCACATCGATGGCGATTCCTGATGCAGTGAGCAAGCGAATGGCCAGGCGCATGGCGATTTTCTGCGGCGTGCCCTCGTTTTTGGCGATCGCCACCTTCGTCGTTAGCTACTACATCGTCAGCCAGCACCTTCTGGACTTGCCCACCTCCGCCGTGCTGCTGGTCAGCCTGGGCTTTTTTGGGCTGGGCGTACTGGGGTTGAGCTATGGGCTGTTTTCGGCTTCCTGGGAAGATGAACCGGGCAGCTTGCTGGGCGCGTCGGAGTTTCGCACCAATCTGGGACGCACCATTGCAGCATGGCGATCGCAGCGCCCTCAGTCCTAAACGCCTCATCGCAGAAACCACCCAACCGGAGGGTGGTTTTTGTCTTTTGGGCTGCCTAAAATAAGCGCTAGCGTTAGCCCAGCACTAGGCCTTTGGATTTTGGCGTGTGGCGTTTAGAACTCTTAACTGAAGTTAACCTGCCAGTCTGCCGTTTCCGTAGCATTGAATACTCTAAACTAGTCATGTTTTTGGGCGATGTCTGCTCTACGGACGTTACCCAGCCCCGGAGCTAAACGCAACCCAAACGCTCTGACTAAACCCCAGAGCCGCAGGACTTTTAACCTTTCTTGAATCATTCAAAGTAAGCAGGATTTTCCCATGATTGTGGTGATGAAGCCCGAAGCGCCCGCCGAAGAAATCGACCGCCTGAGTGCCGAGTTTCGCGAGATGGGCCTGACACCGGAAAAAATTGTCGGCAAACACAAAACCGTGGTGGGTTTGGTGGGCGAAACCGCCGAGATGGACGCACTCCAACTCCAAGACCTGAGTCCCTGGATCGAGCAAGTGCTGCGGGTCGAAAAGCCCTACAAGCGCGTCAGCAAGGAATATCGCCACGGTGAACCCAGCGAAGTCGTCGTGCCCACGCCCAATGGCCAAGTGACCTTCAGCGCCTTTGCGCCGTTGGTCGTGGTGGCAGGTCCTTGCTCTGTTGAAAACGAAACCATGATTGTGGAAACGGCTCGTCGCGTGAAAGCTGCGGGCGCAAAGTTTCTGCGGGGTGGCGCGTTTAAGCCGCGGACCTCGCCCTATGCTTTTCAGGGGCACGGCGAAAGCGCCCTGGAACTGCTGCAAGCGGCCAAAGATGCAACCGGCCTGGGCATCATCACCGAAGTCATGGATGCCGCAGATCTGGAAAAAATCTGCGAAGTGACCGACATTGTGCAAGTCGGCGCACGCAACATGCAGAACTTCTCGCTGCTCAAGAAGGTGGGCGCTCAGGACAAGCCCGTGCTGCTGAAGCGGGGCATGTCTGCCACGATTGACGAGTGGCTGATGGCGGCAGAGTATATTCTGGCGGCGGGCAATCCCAACGTCATCCTCTGCGAGCGCGGCATCCGCACCTTCGACAATCAGTACGCCCGCAACACCCTCGATCTGGCAGTCATTCCGGTGCTGCGATCGCTCACTCACCTGCCCATCATGATCGACCCCAGCCACGGCACGGGCAAGTCGGAATATGTGCCCTCGATGGCAATGGCTGCGATCGCCGCCGGAACGGACTCCCTGATGATTGAGGTTCACCCTAACCCATCGAAGGCGCTGTCCGATGGCCCGCAATCGCTCACGCCGGAGCGCTTTGACCGACTGATGCAGGAGCTATCGATCATTGGCAATGCGGTCAATCGCTGGGAAGCTAATCCCGTGCCCGTCCTGGCCTAGGGGCTGCCTGAAAAGTTGGCTTGCCCAAAAAGTTGACTTGCTCTAAAAAGGTGGCTTGCTCAAAAAGTTGGCTTGGGGGCGATCGCCAAGAGGTGTACGTACCAATAGGCGATCGCCCCTACAAGTAATAAGAGTGAGCAGATCTTCGGATTGGCAGACGACTTCCGGCCAGCGCTGCGACTAAAATCGAACTTAACCGGGAGCGTTTTTACGAATGTTCTTTCACCGTTGAGTTCAACCCAGCGCGATGCCTGACTTTGTGGAACTGGATGGACGGAAATTTTTGCCTGCGGATCAACTGCCGCAGCCGGAGTGGCCTTGCGTCATTAGCGAACGCCCGCAGCCGACGCTGACGCTCAAAGATGACGACCTGTTTTTAATTACCGACACGCTGGGCAATATTTCAGCCTGTTTGGAGGGAGACTCCATTGGCAGCTTGGGGCTGTTTTGCCAGGATACGCGCTTTTTGAATCGCCTGGAGTTGCAGATTGAGGGGCGATCGCCCGTCCTCCTCAGCAGCAACGCCGACAAGGGATTCGTCCTGTCGGTGCTGTGCGCCAACCCCCAGCTAGACACCATTCCGCCGGAAACCATCGGCATCCAGCGGGAACTGGTGCTAAACGGCGGGTTGTTTGAAGAAATCTGCCTGACGAACTTCAGCACCGAACCCGTGCAGTTTGAACTGAGCCTCAGCTTCGATGCTGATTTTCTGGACTTGTTTGAGATTCGTGGCTTTCAGCGCGATCGCCGAGGACAGCGCCTGCGACTGGTGCCTCAGGTGGCGCAGGATCATCGGCTGGATGTGATGGAAGCTGCAACGGACGACGCAACGGAGCCGCTGCCCCAATTACTATCCCCAGAAATAACTCTGGCCTATCAGGGCCTAGATGGCGGCTTGATAGAATCGCGCATCCAGTTTTTGCACCAGCCGCCTAATTTCCTCAAAGGCTATACCGCCCTGTGGCAAGTATCGCTGGAGCCACACGAAGCGCTGACCCTGGGCTATCGGCTGCAACCGCTGCTGAATGGGCGATCGCCCTCCGCCGTCAACACACCCATGACGCTGATGCAGGCCAAGGCGGCGGAACTGCTGGAGCAGACCCAGTGGGGCGAGCAGGTGACGCGCATTCGCTGTGACAACAAGGCCATCAACCAGATCATTGAGCGGGCGCAGCAGGATGTGTACCTTTTGCGGCAGACCTTCGGCAAGGGCAAGGTGCTGTCGGCAGGCGTACCCTGGTTTTCGACGCTGTTTGGGCGCGACTCCATCATTGCCGCCTCGCAAACGCTGATTCTCGACCCCACCATTGCCCGCGACACCCTCAGCATCCTGGCCCACTATCAAGGCAAGCAGCACGACGACTGGCGCGACGAACAGCCCGGAAAAATTTTGCACGAGCTGCGCCTGGGCGAAATGGCCCGCTGCCAGGAAATTCCCCACACGCCCTACTACGGCACAGTAGACGCAACGCCGCTGTGGCTCATGCTCTACGCCGAATACTACGCCTGGGCCCATGACCAGGAAACCCTAGAGCGACTCTGGCCCAACGCGCTGGCGGCAATGGAGTGGATTGACGAAAACCTCAAGGAGACGGGCTATCTGGCCTATGTGCGGCGCTCCTCTCGCGGGCTGCAAAACCAGGGCTGGAAAGACTCTGGCAACTGCATTGTGAACCGCCGGGGCGAACTGGCCGAAGGGGCGATCGCCCTCTGCGAAGTGCAGGCCTACGTCTATGCCGCAAAGGTGCGGCTGGCAGAAATCGCCCGCCTGAAAAAGCGCATCGACCTGGCCGATCGCTGGCTGGAAGAAGCGCAAGACCTCAAGCGACGGTTTAACCGCGACTTTTGGATGAACGACCTAGACTTTTGCGCCCTGGCGCTAGACGGAGAGGGCAACCCAGTCGATAGCATCACCTCCAACCCTGGCCATTGCTTGAATCTGGGCATTCTCGACCAGGACAAAGCCCTGAGCGTGGCCGAGCGGCTGCAAGCACCCGACATGTTTAACGGCTGGGGCATCCGCACCCTCAGCAGCCTGTCGCCTGCCTACAACCCAATGGGCTATCACATCGGCTCCGTCTGGCCCCACGACAACAGCATGACGGTGCTGGGGCTGCGATCGCTCGGACTCATTGACCAGGCCCTCGAAGTCACCCAGGGCATTTTCGACATGACCCTGCGCCAGCCCTACCAGCGCCCACCCGAACTCTTTTGTGGCTATGAGCGCACCGCAGACAACAGCCCCGTGCAGTACCCCGTTGCCTGTTCGCCCCAGGCCTGGGCCACGGGTTCCATCTTCCAGCTTTTGCTGACGATGGCAAATCTGGTGCCCGATGCGCCCAACAACTGCCTGCGAATTCTCGATCCGGCCCTGCCCGACACGATGCATCGCCTGTCGCTGCACAACCTGCGGATTGGTCAAACGCTGCTGGATCTGGAATTTGAGCGGGTGGGCAGCGCCACGGCCTGCCGCGTGGTGAAAAAGCGCGGCAACCTGCGCGTAGTTATTGAGGCGTAGGGTTGATTCTGATTTTGGATTTGCGATTTTGGACTGGCGATTTTGGACTGGCGATTTTGGATTGCCCGTCAAGCTGCGGCGGGCTTCCAGCAATTCCCCTGGCAAATCCACTTGGGAAAATTAATGGGAGCCACCGATTTCTTTGGAACTGCGAGAGCCGCAATTCCTAAAGCACCTGATGCGTGTAGGCGTGCTGCTTCACGTTGTCTTCGGGCTTGACCAGGCGGTCAGAATTTAGCACGCGCTTGCGCTCGGTGGAATGGTTGAAATCAGTGCGAACCGTGCCCAGGGGAATCAGCGACTTGGCTACGGGACGAACCTTGTAGGTGCGGGCTGCGGCGATCGCCCTCGCGGCAAACTCATCGCAAAACTGCGTGTCTGCCGGAAAGCCCGCAGGGAGCTGCGGCTCCTCGCCCGACAGCACCGCCCCCAGCGTCGTCGCCACGGCCTGCGTGTAGGAGGTGGGAATGCCACGGGCGATCGCCTCTAGCGCGGCCGAGGGAATCGGCTCCGCAACCGTTACCGTATGCACCTCCCCATCTGCCTTCAGAAAACAGGTCGCTAGACCCACCACCAGATAATCTTCGGCCCCCAAATCGGGCGCTGTGGCTGCAATGATCATGAGTTTCTATAGTTTGCGTTGGTAGTTTTAGGACTTACGCAGTTGGACGATTTCTCGCAGACTGCACCCGCGAGAAATCGTCCAAAACCCAAAGAGCTTATCGCAAGGGCGCAAGTCCTGAGTTTGTGTTGAAGTTTGTGTTGCGCTTTCCCCTCATTCTGCGATCCATCGGCACAGATTCGGCAAATCGCAACCCTGGCCGTAATGAAACTAGAAAAATCTTTATGCTCTGGCGAGCGCTATGCTCTGGCGAACTTATGCTCTGGCGAACTTATGCTCTGGCGAACTTATGCTCTGGCGAACTTTATGCGTTGGGAGAATCTCCAAACCGCTGCTCTCGCACCTCCGCCGCATAGGTCTGCACCGCCTGGGTAATGATGTCCCGCAGGTTGGTGTAGGGTTTGGCGAAGGGGGGCTGCCATTCTGACAGGCCCAGCAGGTCGGGCGTGACGAGAACCTGGCCGTCGCAGTGGGGGCCTGCGCCGATGCCGATGGTGGGGATGGTCAGCTTTTGGGAAATTTGCAGCCCCAGGTCAGCCGGGATATGTTCCAGCACGATGGAAAACGCGCCGGCCGATTCTAGGGCGATCGCCTCCTGCAAAATTCGCTCAGCCGCCTCTGCCGTCGTGCCCTGCTTGCGAAAACCGCCAAACTGATGCACCGACTGCGGCGTTAGCCCCACATGGGCCATCACGGGAATGCCTGCCTGCGTCAGCCGTTCTACCGTCTCTAGCATGCCGGGATGGCCACCTTCTAGCTTCACAGCCTGCGCTCCAGTTTCCTTTAGCACGCGCCCGGCCGAGTGCATGGCCTGCGCCACGCTCTCCTGATAGGTCATAAACGGCAAATCGCAGACCACCAGCGCATTTTTTACGCCGCGCCGCACTGCCTTCGTGTGGTGCAGCATATCCTCCAGCGTCAGCGGCAGCGTGGTTTCGTGGCCCAGCGCCACCATCGCCAGCGAATCGCCCACCAAAATCACATCCACGCCTGCTCGATCTAACACTTGCGCCATCAGAAAATCCCACGCCGTCAGCACCACAATCGGGCGACCGTCACGTTTGAATCGGCTGAGCTGTTGGGTGGTCACGCCCATGATTCGGAAACTCCGAGGTTGAGGTTGGTGGTTAAGGGCGGCGGTGAGGCTGGCGGTAGAGGGTGGAGATGGAGAGGTTTCGTCTGGCGCAGTAGCCCGAATTGGGATTATCGAGGCCCCGCGGCGATCGCCCCGTTGGCCAGCGCAATGGTCGCCTCTTTTTCGCCGTTTTTGATGCTCACGCCGTAGAGAATACCATCTGCCTGCCACATCACCGTCGCCACGCAATAGGCTCCGCAGGTGTTGGCATATTGCCCGCTCACGCCGTTGTTCAGGGCCACAGCTTCCACCGTTTCCGAAATGCCGAGGATCTCTGCCGGAGTCATCGTGCCCTCATAGCGTTGCGCCCAAGTTCCGCCATAGCTACAGGCCGTCGCGCCGTTGCAGTCGGCCACATAGTCAAAATCTACGCCGTAGCTGTCTTCGTCGCCATAGGCGTGGACATACACCTCCTCCATCCCCGGCACTGCGTCCGGCAGAAAAATCGGAATTGGCGTTTGGGGACGCAGTTGGCTGACCACCTGATCGACGGGAATGGGGGCCCCCGCCAGCGACGGGGCACAGCCCGCGATCAGCATCGGAATCAGCGGAAAACCTAGCGTAAAACCCAGTAGCGCGGGGAGCGATCGCCTCATGATTGATCTCCAGGACGTACAAAAAAAGTACACAGAGAGATACACGGGAAAACAGCGTGAATCCGTGAAGTTCTTTGGTGATCTGCCAAGTTGCCGTTCGCCCAGGCGGTATAGTGTCTTCTGGGATCGCGCACGCCGCCTGTAAAACTCTATCGCGTTTCCTTGCGGCTGTGTCACCTGCCCGGTGGACTGCGAAACTGCCCACGACCCACCGCTACGCCCAACGCCGTGAACCCATTGCAAAGGTTACGCCCAGCGCCATGACTCAGGAGCCGCCCCCACCGTCCAACTCGCCCAATAACCCGCCGGAACCGCCAGAGAAACCCCCCACGAACGTTGAACCGGGCTATGGGCCGCCCTCGCTGCAAGATTTGCAGACGGAATACGTGGGGCTGGGCAAGCGGCTGTTGATTGGGCTGCTGCGGGCGAATGTGCGGCTGTTAGAGGGGTGGATTGCTGCCCTAGAAGCACCGCCCAGACGGGCCCAGACCTCCCTGGGCGATCGCCCACCGGGAGAACTCGCCGCCGCCGACAGCAGTGCCCTCGTCCGCACAGAGCCAGGTGCGCCGCCTGTCCCGGTTGCGCCATCGCTGGGTCGCCGCCTGTGGATGGCGGTTCAGCAGGTTTGGGCGACTGTGCAGCCCGCCGCTCGGCA
>NZ_DVEA01000297.1:0-22237 GCF_015295965.1 Thermoleptolyngbya sp. M55_K2018_002 | reverse complement strand
GACTGAAACCGCTGGCTGGGCGTGGGCAGCAGCATTTTGTTCAGTACGTCGGCTGGGCGATCGCTCACCGGTGTAGACAAGTGCGATCGCCAGTTCCAGTGATTGCTATAGGCATCGTAGAGTTCGTTGGGCTGTTTGCCCGTCAGCAGCGTAATACAGGTCACCGCCAGCGCATACAAATCCGTCGCCGGATACACCTGGTCGCCCCGCATCTGCTCCGGCGGCGCAAACCCCATCGAGTAAATCCCTGTAGAAGCCCTGCCGCCTGTGCTGACTGCGGCCGCTGTCACCTGCTTCACTGCGCCAAAGTCCAGCAAAAACAGCCGCCCATCCCGCCGCCGCATGATGTTCGACAGCTTGATATCGCGGTGGATTGAGCCGTTGGCATGAACGTAGTCAAGCACCTTGAGGACTTCCTCTAACACCTCCAGCACTTCAGACTCCGAAAACGCCCCCCGTTGTTCCAGTTCTTGCTCTAAATCTTTGCCATCGATAAATTCCTGCACCAGATAGAAGAACCGATCCGTCCTTCCTGGAACCAGGCTAGGCACTTCCAGTTCAAAAAAGGCAAGCAAGTTGGGAATTTGGGGATGGTTGCTGCCTAGCTGCTCCAGCACCTCCGCCTCGCGCTGGAATAGCGTCTGCGCGACCTGGAGCTGGTTGGGGCTGAGGTCGCCCGACGGCTGAAACTGTTTCACCACACACTGGCGCATGGCGGGCGTGTAGCGATCGCGCGCCAAAAACGCTGCCCCAAAGCCGCCCTTCCCCAGCAGCTTTTGCGGGATGTATCTCCCCTGCAACAGCAGTGGCATCCCGCAGGTGGTGCAAAACTTCTGCTGCACCGTCCGCAGGGTTGCTGAATCGTCCAGATCCATAAAGTGATTTTGCGGGCGGGGACAGCCAAAACGGGTGCAATAAACTTCCATACGGCGCGGCTAGCTGACAGGGGTGAACACACGCGAACCCTACAGCTATAGGTTAACCCGGATAGGTAAAACCGAACCTTGACAAGCAGCCTGCCAAGCTGCCGCCAGAATACTTGCAGAATATTTGCAGAATACTTGCTAGCCTGTCCAATCGGCAAAGCAGGCTCTTGTCCTGTGCCCTCAGCCCACGCTCAGGTTTCGACGGGCAACACCGCTGCTGCCATCGATCCATGACCGTCATGGGCAGGACTGGGGACATGGGTAGAAAACTGAGGCAACACTTCTTCAATAAAGGCCTGGGCCGCCTTGGAGCGATAGCGATTGGGGTTAACAATCACTGACAGCATCCGATTGACCACCACATCTTCGATGCGGGTGCGCTTTAGCACATCCATTTGTAGCTCTTTCTCAATCGCTGAAATAGAGACAAAGGCAGCACCCAGCCCCGACTGCACCGCGTTTTTGATGGCTTCGATAGAGTTTAGCTCCATTTCCACCTTCAGGCGGCGCGTTTCAATGCCGCTGCGCGTGAGAACCTGATCAATCACTTTGCGAATTGTGGACTGCGAATCGAGGGTGATGAACTGGAGTTTGTAGAGGTCGTCTTTTTGCACGATGCCCTGGCGAGCCAACGGGTGATAGGCGGGCAGGATGAGTGCTAGTTCGTCTTCGGCATAGGGAATAATTTCTAAAGATTCCTGTAATTCGGGAGGCACTTCTCCGCCGATAATCGCTAGGTCGATCTGCCCGTTGGCGACGCTCCAGGCCGTGCGCCGGGTGGAATGGACGTGAAGCTGGACGGCGACTTCGGGATACTGCTTGCGAAACACGCCGATCATGCGAGGCAGTAGGTAGGTTCCGGTGGTCTGGCTGGCCCCTACGATCAGCGTCCCGCCCTGGAGGTTTTGCAGGTCTTCGATGGCGCGGCAGGTTTCTTCACAAAGGGACAAAATGCGATCGCCATAGCTGAGCAGCAGATGCCCTGCTTCTGTAAGCTGGGCCCGCCGACCGCCCCGGTCAAACAGCGGTACATCTAGCTGGCGCTCTAGGTTTTGCACCTGCAAGCTGACGGCAGGCTGCGACACATAAAGGCTGTCGGCCGCTCGTTTGAAGCTCCCCTCGGCGGCGATCGCCTTGAGAATCCGTAACTGATCCAGTGTGAAAGGAAGGTCAGTCATGACTGCTAAGCCTAACAAAAGAATGAACCGGGAGTATGAACCTGAAGCATGAAAAAATGATCAACCGTCTCAAATATCAACCTCTCAGCGGTGCAGCATTGCCTTACTTATGGGTCAATTCTGCAACGTGATCAAACCGACAGCATTCTCCGAAATCCTGATTTTGGCGGCGCGTCTAGCTCTTGGGGTGACAAACGCTTGAGCGCTAGGCCGCAGCCAGATAGCCTGAGCGTGGAGCGTGGGTCTTGTGCGCTTGACCACACCTGACATCATTGGACTACAGAATGTCCCTTTCTAGCGCATCGGTGTAGATAAACATTCAGTAAACAACATCCTGTGAGAAAAAGGCGAAAAAGTTGGGCAAATTGAGGCAAGCTAAATCAGGCTAGATTTTTTTAATGAACCTTAACGTATCGATTTGATGACCTGCGCTGCCTGAGAGCGCCACTTTAGGAATCCTTTAGTATTAGAGCAGCATTAGAGCAACTTATGAAGCGGGAGGTCGTCCAGGAGTTTCTGAATCAACCCGGTGTCGCTGGGATTGCCCTGATGGATGGGCGATCGCGACCCTACTTTTTTGGGGTTGATCAAACCCTCAACTTTCAGCAGAAAGAGGCGCTGGCCCAGGGGATTCAGCAGGTCGTGCAAACGACACCCCCTGGATTTGAGTATTTTGAATTTCAGTTTAGCGGGCATCGTGCCTATATCTACAAATTTGATCACGGCATGATTTTGCTGGTGCTGGCGACTGGTGAGCTAGTCCTGGCAACCTACGCGCCGCTCATTCATCAACTGCGAGCAGAGCTAAAGCATGATCTGACCAATGCGATCGCCACCTTTCGCCTGCTCGCAGGCAACCTCTCTCTGTCTAACCAAAATTACTGGCAGTCCACTGGCCCAACCGGCCCCTCTGCTCCCCTTCCTGCTGCTCCGTGGCACAGTCCCCCTTCGTCCCCTGTTCAGCCTCAGGCTGTCCCCGCGTCCCCACCTGTTTCTTCGGAGTCTATTGCCCGCGATCCGGTTTCGTCGTCGTCTGTTTTTGAAGATGCTGTGGGTGCTGCGGCGTTGCCCCCCGATGCGCCTGCGCCCACGCTCAAGGAACTGCTGACTGCGGTGAATCAAATCAGCCAGTTCACCACGCACTATTTGGGGCCGACGGTCGTGGCCAACTACTGGCGATCGAGCCGTCCGGCGATGGAGTGGCTCGGCAATTTTGAAATCGATCGCGCTGCCCGGATCGCCTACACAGGCGACGTGCCCGCCCTGTCGCAGACCCTCAGCGATGAGCAGCAGCAGGGAGTTCAAGACTGGACTCGCGCCTTTATCCAGCGGTGTTCTCGCGTGATGCGGGACTTTTCGACGCTGCTGGATCAGGGCGTGCTGGACGATCGCCAAAAGGCGTTTCTGGCGCTGTCACCCCTCTAGGTCTTCTCGCTAGAGAGATGCGGCTTCCTGAAGGGCGATCGCCCTTATTTCCCCGACTCAGAGCGATGCCTGCTTCAGCATAGTCCCTTTAACTCTGTGTTAGCTCTGTAGACTTTCTTCGGACTTTCTTCGGACTTTCTGCGTGCTTTTTTCCTCTGCTTTCCGCTTTGATCGCTAACCTCTGGAGACCCCGTCATGGCTAAAACTGTCCGCCTGGAACCGATTGCTCAAGAAACCTCAGTCGAAACCAACGGCAACTTGCTCTCTGTTTTAATTAACAAAGATCTGGATGTCTTACGTGAATGCGGCGGACGGGGCATGTGCGCCACCTGCCATGTCTATGTCACCGAAGGCATGAACCAGCTCTCGCCGATCAACCGCCGAGAACAGCGGACCCTAGAAGTCATTACCACCTGCCGCCCAAACTCCCGCCTTGCCTGCCAGGCCCGCGTCCAGGGCAACGGGGTCATCGTCGAGCTACCGGCCGGGATGTACATCAACTCGCTGCAAGACATTGAGGTGCTGATCGGGCGGCGGGCAGAGCAAAACCTGCTGCACCCGATTACGGGTCAAGTGCTGGTGGAAGAGGGCAAGCTGATTACTCGCTCCATGATGAAGCAGTTGGAAGCCACGCCGACCTTCAGAGTGTCGGAATACTTCTCCAATAGCAGTGAGGCTTAGACCGATGCCAAGGGGGCGGGGTGAGGCATGAGACGTTGCTCCAGAACCTGACCCCCCATCTCGAACTGGCTCAGAAACTGGCTCAGAAACTTGCTGAGGGACTCGCTCAAGCCGAGACGGAGACAGAGCGGAGCTTTCGGGTGTTTTCGACCAGGCTTTTGGCAAAGGCATCAAAGCGCTTGGAGAGGGCTTCATCGCTCAGGTTGCCCTCAGCATCAAAGGCTTTCCAGGCTTGCCCGATCGCCACTTGCTCTGGAATCACCCAGGCGTGAACCCAGCGCAGGATGGTTCGCAGGTCGTTGAGCGCGTTGCTGTTGGGCTGTCCACCCAGGACGCTGATGTTGCCCACTACCTTGTCGGTAAATTCTTCAAAGCCCATCAAATCGAGGGCATTTTTCAGCACGCCGCTGACGCTGCCGTGATATTCCGGGGTTGCCAGAATGATGCCGTCTGCCTGACGAAACGCTTGCTGTAAGCGGGCTACATCGGGATAGTCGGAATAGTCGTCGCCGCCATCGCAAAAAGGGAGATGGAGCGATCGCAGATCCAGAATTTCTACCTCGGCTCCTAACGCCCGGACTCGCTCGGCGGCGATCGCCAGCGCTTTGTGACTATAGGAACCTGGACGCAAACTCCCAGCAATACCAATAATTTTGACCATTGCGTTAACCTTTTTTAACCTCTGTATCAACTTGCTTCTATTCTAGCTAAATCGAACTCGGTATGAGTATGCTTTGCTGGCCGGGTCAGGGCTTTGCGGCAAGGGGCTTCAAGGGCAAAAACGCAAAAAACGCAAAAAAAGGGAGGGACTACGGGTAGCCCTCCCAACCATCAGGGTGCATCTACTTATCACATTATGCCATCTCAGGGATGAGGGGTGTCACCCCCTAAATAAAGTTTCTTCGTTTATTCATTGACATAAGTTATGATAGTCAGTCTTTTTAATATGCAAATTAAATGTTGGCGTATCAATCACTGCTATCATACGCAAACTCCTCTGTTTTTGCACCTGTTGATCAAAAACCCTTAGCTAAACTTGACCCGATAGAGATAAAAGAGTTCACCGGGCTGTTTTTTCATCACCTGTGCCTTGTGGGTCTTCAGCAAGTCCTGCCACGCGCTGAGGGGTTCCAGAAACACCTCTGCTCCCAGATACGTTTCCAAAATGGCCCAGTTTTCGGCCAGGGGCGAATCGGGATCAATAACATCGAACACAAACATGCCGCCGGCTTTGAGGACGCGCTGCACCTCGGTCAGGACGGCTTTCCAATAGTCCAGCGGGTAGTAGCAGCTAAACCCAGTGGCGATCGCCAGGTCAAACTGATCCGCTTCGTACTGAAGCTGATGCGCCGGGCCAGGCTGCACGCCTTTGAACAGCTTGGAGTTGAGCTGGGGACCGCGGGCGTTGAGCGTGTCTCGTGCCACCTGGCTGATTTCCTGCCCATAGAACACAGCCTCCCAGTCGCGCCAGGGATAGATCAGAAAGCTCACGCCGCAGCCAATGTCCAGACAGCGCTGCTGCTTCTTGGGCTGGGCAACGTCCCAAAAGGGCGAGGCGATTTTTGCGGTGAGCAGACCCGCCTGCCACTCCTGGTAAATGGGCATTTCGGTCACTTCGGCGGGCAGGTCAAACGGCTCTCGCTGATATTCCTGGTTGAATCGGCGGGCAACAGCCGCAAGCTGGGGCTGCCATTCGTCAGCGCGATCGCCCAAAAAGCTCGCCAGACTGTTTCCTGACGGGCCCTTTGGCGACGACCCAGCCGCTCGATCCTTTGCCATTATTCACTCACTCGATCAACCTTTGACAGCGAGACTTGCAGCGAAACTTTCGTCCTGTGCTATCCGCGTGGCACCGCCGAAGACTGCTCCGGGCGGGCAAAGATCATGCGCCCCGCCGACGTTTGCAGCGCCCCCGTCACCAGTACGCAGATTTCATCGCCAATATAGTCGCCCCCTTCCTCCACCACGACCATCGTGCCATCGTTGAGATAGCCCACGCCCTGCGCGGGTTCCTTGCCCTGCTTCAAAATCTTCAGGTCGAAGGTGTCTCCGGGCAGATAGGTCGGGCGGATCGCCTGGGCCAGGTCATTGATATTCAGCACGGGCACCTGCTGCAAACTTGCGACCTTGTTGAGGTTGTAGTCATTGGTCAGCAGCATTCCGTTAATATCTTGAGCCAGCCGCACTAGCTTGGCATCGACGGTGGGAATGTCGTCATAGTCGGCCGGGTGGATGGCAATGCGGTCGGGATAGGCTTCCTTGATGCGGTTGAGGATATCCAGCCCGCGCCGCCCGCGCACCCGCTTCTGGTCGCTGGAGGCATCTGCCACCTGCTGAAGCTCTTGCAGAACAAACTGCGGCACTAGAATCTGCCCTTCAATAAAGCCCGTCGCCAGGATGTCTTCGATGCGTCCGTCGATGATGCAGCTTGTGTCTAGCACTTTTGCCGCAGCGGGCTTGAGCGTGCCCTCAGCCACCAGCAGCGTTTCGACACTGTTGGGGTTGATCAGGCGCAGGAGCGATCGCCCGTGAGCATCGGCCAGATTCACCCCCGAAAAGGCAAAAATGACGCTGCCCAAAATCGCAGCCAGTGGCTTGATAAAGGCAAATTCTGTAGGAATGGGCAGCAGAAAAATTGGAGCCAGCAGCAGGTTCGCCACCAGTAGCCCCAGCACCAGCCCCACCGAACGGCTGAGCAGCATATCCACTGGCATTTCGCACCTGCCGCTCGACGCGCCGATAGGAGGTCTGCGCCACCAGCCCCAGCGCCAGCCCCAGCAGCCCGCCAAAGCCACCCGTCACCAAGCCCAGCCCCTCGCGGTTCGTCACTTGGTCGAGCGCGTCCATCGGCAGCAAATCGACGCTGAAATAGCCGATCCCTGCGCCCGCTACAATGAATGAAAGAATGATGATTGCGTCAAGCATAGGTTCCAGTGAAACGCTGGAGAAAAGGCGGCGCGGTCAGAGGTCGCGGTCACGAAGTCACGAGAGAGTTGTAAGTGAGGGGAGAGTGAAGAGAACGAGCGGACTGAGGGGTACACGGAGGGGCGCACGGAGGGGCGATCGCCAGATGATAGACTTTGAGAGACTCGTCAGGCTAGCCAGCCCGGAAGTTGTCGTTAAGCTCGATGCAGAGGGTTAGCCCGTCACGCGCAGACCCATTCACAGGCCCATTATATCGCCCGATTTTACACCGGAAGATTCCTCTAGCAATGGCAGCCCAACAGATCGCAACAGTTTCGCCTGCCGCTTCTAAAGCCAAACCTCAAGACGACTTTCCAACGGCGGCCTATCTCCATATTCCCTTTTGCCGTCGCCGCTGTTTTTATTGCGACTTCCCGATTTCGGTGGTGGGCGATCGCGCTCGTGGCGAAACATCGGGAACCATCGCCCAGTATGTCGAGGTGCTAGAGCGAGAAATCCTGACCACCGGGCAAGACGGGCGATCGCCGCTGGAAACCGTCTTCTTTGGAGGCGGCACGCCCTCGCTGCTGTCGGTGGCGCAGGTCGATCGGCTGCTGACGAGGCTCGATCGGCACTTCGGCATCGCGACGCAGGCAGAAATTTCAATGGAAATGGACCCTGGCACCTTTGACCTGAGCCATGTCCAGGGCTATAGGGCCGCCGGGGTCAATCGCATCAGCCTGGGCGTGCAGTCGTTTCAGGCAGACTCGCTGCAAGCCTGCGGCCGCACCCATCGGCCAGAAGACATTCCCCTGGCGGTAGACCTGATTCGTCGCGCTGGGCTAGACAACTACAGCCTGGACTTGATTTCGGGATTGCCGCACCTGACGCTGGAGCGCTGGCAGGAAGACCTAGATCGGGCGATCGCCCTCGATCCCGCCCACCTGTCTATCTATGACCTCACGGTGGAACCGGGCACGGCCTTTACCCAGCGCTATCGGCCCGGCGAAGCGCCTCTCCCCACCGACGAAGCCACCGCCCAGATGTATCGCCTCGCCCAGCAGGTGTTGACCCAGCGCGGCTTCCAGCACTACGAAATCTCGAACTACGCCCGCCCCGGCTACTCGTGTCGCCACAACCGGGTTTACTGGGAAAATCGGCCCTACTACGGCTTTGGCATGGGCGCGGCCAGCTACGTGAACCATCAGCGCTTTAGCCGTCCCCGCACCCGCCGCGAATATTTCCAGTGGGTGGAAACACTAGAGGCCGCAGGAGGCAGGTTGGCGCATCCCACCACGCCCCCCCAGGAACGGCTACTCGATACGCTGATGCTGGGGCTGCGCCTAGCCGACGGGTTGGATCTGCTTAGGCTAGAACTGGAGTTTGGCAAGGGGGCGATCGCCCGCATTCTCACTTGCCTGCAACCCCACCTTCAGCGAGGCTGGGTCGATCAAACGCCCTCCCGCATTCGCCTGACCGACCCAGAGGGCTTCCTATTCTCCAATGTCGTGCTGTCGGATTTGTTTGAGGCCCTGAGCGAATCGCCCGTTTAACAAGCCAGACTCGACCCTCACCGCTGACACGCCTTGCAGTAGTGCGCCGATCGCCCGGCCATCTTGAGCCGCAGGATCGGGGCGCTGCATACGCGGCAGGGTTCGCCGTCGCGGTTGTAAACCCAGGCCACGCCGCCGTAGTTGCCATTGATGCCCTGCACGTCACGAAAGTCGCTAAAGGTGGTGCCCTTGTTGGCGATCGCCGTTTGCAGCACGTCTCGAATGGCGTGGTGAAGCCGCTGAATTTGCTTCGGCTTCAGTCGGGCGCAGAGGGTCTGCGGGCGAATACCGCTGAGAAACAGGGCCTCGTCGGCGTAGATGTTGCCAATGCCTGCGACGAGGGATTGGTCTAGTAAGGCGTTTTTAATAGGGCGCTGGCGGCCGCGTAGCCACCGGGCAAGATAGTCTACCGAAAAATCGTCGGAAAGCGGCTCTGGGCCAAGGGCTTGCAGTCCGGTGATGACGGATTCCGGCGGGCGATCGCCCGGAACCCACCACAGTTGCCCAAAGGTGCGCTGATCTACAAACCGCAGTTCTTGGTTCTCCGGAAAAAACAGCCGCACTCGACAGTGCTTTTGCAATAGAGCATCCTGCGCCACCCAGAGCAACTGCCCCGTCATCCGCAGATGCACACCGAGATAGCCAGCGGGCTGGTTTGCTGCGTCCACCAGTTCTGCCAGCAAATACTTGCCACGCCGCCGCCACTGGGCGATCGCCAGCCCCCGTAGCCCTGCAACAAACTCAGGGGGCGAAGCGGGATGGGCGATCGTGCGATCGAGCAGCACATCTGCCCCGACAATGGGCTGGCCGAGTGTCGTTTGGTTTAGCCCTCGGCGGACTGTCTCTACTTCGGGGAGTTCGGGCATGGGGAGAACCGTTGCGATGCCCAGTAGAAAACGGGAGGAGGGCGATCGCGC
Source organism: Thermoleptolyngbya sp. M55_K2018_002 (assembly GCF_015295965.1). NCBI lineage: Bacteria > Bacillati > Cyanobacteriota > Cyanophyceae > Oculatellales > Oculatellaceae > Thermoleptolyngbya > Thermoleptolyngbya sp. M55_K2018_002. Next base: position 12,653 of record NZ_DVEA01000297.1, on the reverse strand, counting down.
CTAGTTCTCAAACTCTAGCGAACTCTGACGAAAAAGCGGGGCAAAAAAGCGAGGTGTCCTACTCACAGATCCTTTCCTGCCGAATCCTGAGATCTTTTCCTGTCGAGTCCTGCTGCTGCCGAGTCCTGCTAGAAATTCGGGTTTCCCAGACAGATTAGCGACCTAACCCCTCTCGGAAACCCGAAACTGCCCTGGTAATTTAGGGTAATTCAGGACTTGTGTAATTTCAGACCGTGCCTGGTAATCAGGACATGCCTTCGCCTTCGGCCTTGTGGGGCGCATCGGTCGGCTCAGGCGCTTTGGGGGGCACCGCAGCCGTCTTTGCTTTGGCAGATTTGGGTGCAGGCGCAACTTCTTCTAGCTCGCTGAGGGCGAAGTTATTGGTGTTCACACCAGAAGCGCTACCGCTGAAGCCGTTGTAATTCACCTTGTCAAACCGGACGATCACCGGGTACTTGATGCCGCTTTGATCGACCGAAGCAACCGTGCCGACATCGTTGTACCAATAAGATTCTTTGCGGAGAATCCGAACTTTTGAACCGCGTTCAACCATGAGTGCTTTTCCTTAGCTGATTAATCATCCTGGAGGCCATCTCTACAGATGCAGTCCCAGCGTGAGCGGTCAGGGCCGACCCTTTTGGGCGCAGGAGAAATGACTTTTCATAGTTTGATTTTCAGCGTACTACTCCCACGTAGCCATCTGGCGAGATCAAGGTTTAAGTTTTATTGCCTAACGTGTCTGGGTTTGAACGAGTGTTGCGCCTCTCGTCCCCCTGCTGGCTCCCTATCGCAAACGCAGAAGCCAGAGCAAAATTGCTGTTGAGATTTGCGGGATGCGCTTAAAATAGCGGGTAATCAATACGCCTGTATAGCGTTTGCCGCAGGCAGATTTCCCCCACAGAGCGGTAGCGCTCCGCAACAGCTATGAATAGGGTTCCGCACGGCTCAGCAGCGCCAGAGTTTGCAGCACAATCTGAGGCACAATTTGCAGAACAATTTGCAGAACAGCCTGAAGACGGTCATGACGCGCAAATCGGCAACGGACAAACCGCAGATTCAGGGTTTCTGAATTCCTCGGCTGTGGAGTGGCCTGCGGTCGGGTGGTCTGCTGGCGCTACGGCGATTGACCCGCCCCAGTCCGAAGTCCCGAACACCGAAGCCGCGAGTGCAGTGCAGCCGCCCGACTCGACCTTGCTGCTATTCCCCCCAGCGTCCCCTTCAGGAAATTCTGCGGTGCTTGCGCTACCCCCTGTCCGGTTTTTGGGGAAGTTGTTAAATCAGCATCCCACGATCTTCTGGAGCGGGGTCTGGGTGATCACGCTGCTCTGTGCAGGCATTGCTGTCACGGGCCTGATGAATCCAGAACTGTCGTCCCAGCAGGAGCAGCCCGACCCGACCGGGGTAGAAGCCGTGCTGCGGGCGACCCGGCTCGATCGGCAAAGATCTGCGTCTCCGGCTGTCTCCTTTGGGCTGCTGGCGGTGAGTTGTGCGGGATGCTGTTTGCTGCTGTCGCGGCGGTTTCAGCAGCCCCAGTCGCTTGCTCAGCCAATGGGCCGCAGAAAACTGCGATCGCCCGCCAGAAGCACCATCGCCGCAGAACTGGAGGCGATCGCCACCCTCGCTTCCGACTCTATCCAAGACCCAGAGCGTTTGCAACCCCTGCCCAGCCGCCAGCCCTGGATGGACGCAGCCCTCTCCGCTGCAAACGCCGAGTCTGCGCCCGCGCCCCCTACTAGCCACGCTTCGGGTTCTCTGGGTTCTCCGGGTTCTCCGGGTTCTCTGGGTTCTCAATTAACGCAAGTCCTGCAAGCGCCCCAATCGCAGGATTACCTGAGCTATCTGCGCGTTCATGCCCAGTCCAGGGCGCAGAGCCAGCGAACCGCTCGAACCGAAGGGCGATCGCCCTCTCGTCCCCAAAACTCCAGACCCCAGAATGACCCTGCCAGCCCGCACACCATTGCCCCCTACGCGCCCAACCCGGCTTTGCCCGTCGCGTTTCTCTTGCCTTCAGCACATTCCTTGCCAGAAAACGCCTTTTTGCCTGCTCCCATTGCCCAGCCCACGCTGCCCGCTGCCACCCAGCCGCTGCTCAACCTGAGCCAGCCGCCCCAGTCCCAGGCAGAGTCCTTGCCAGATCCAGCGTCTACCCTGGCAGAACTGCGGAAGATTCAGGCGAAGCGGGCGCGAAAGGAAACGGAGTTGTAGGGTGTAGGGGGATGATGCCAATCCTCGATTACTTTCAACGACCTTAACGACCTCAATGCTCCATTACGCTCCACTACGCTTCATGCTGCTCGTAAGCTGCCACAATCCGCTGCACTAGGGGATGGCGCACCACGTCCGCCTTAGAAAGATTGCAAAAGGCGATGCCCTCGACATGGCGCAGAATCTTTTCGGCGATCGCCAATCCAGACTGCTGATTCATGGGCAAGTCGGTCTGCGTCACGTCGCCCGTGACCACCATCTTGGAACGAAAGCCCAGCCGGGTCAGCACCATTTTCATCTGGGCAGGCGTGGTATTTTGCGCTTCGTCGAGGATGATAAAAGCATTGTTTAGCGTGCGCCCGCGCATGTAGGCCAGGGGCGCAACCTCGATCACGCCGCGTTCCATCAGTCCGGCAATTTTTTCCGGGTCGATGAGTTCATACAGCGCGTCGTAAAGCGGACGCAGGTATGGGTCAATTTTTTGCTGCAAATCGCCCGGCAAAAAGCCGAGCCGCTCTCCGGCTTCCACTGCTGGGCGGGTGAGAATCAGCCGCTCCACCTGGCTAGACAGCAGCGCCTGCACCGCTAGTACTGCCGCTAAAAACGTCTTCCCGGTTCCCGCCGGGCCAATGCAAAAGGTCAGGTCATGGGTGCGAATAGCCTGGACATATTGCCGCTGGCGAAACGTTTTGGCGCGAATCTCGTCACCCCGGCGCGTGCGGGCCAGCACGTCTCGCTGGAGTTCCTCTAGATCCCCCTGCCGACGAGTGTCGAGCGCCTGACGCGCGGTGAAAATGTCTGCCAGGGTGACGGCTTTCCCTGCTCCCCAGTAGGGCTCGAGCGATCGCACCAGTTTCTCACACAGTTCAACCTGGCTCTCGGTTCCTGAAATCAGGAGCTCCTGTCCCCGCATCACAACTGTTGCCCCCGTCTGACGAGCCAGCAGCTTCAGGTTTTCTTCCTGGTAGCCCGCAAGGGCGATCGCGCTTTCGGGGCTGGGAAACGGAACGATGGCAGAATTACCCATGCAGCGGGTCAGGATAGAAGGGCATAGGCGAAAGCGAGAGGATTGAAGTTAGGCTCAAAACTCAAAACGCGCCTCAAAATTTGAAGAAATTTGAAGGCGCAGCGTCGGGCATGGTTGGGCAATCTCAGGCAATATGCGGACAATATCGGGCCCTTATCGAGGGCGCGATCGACGGGGCATCGGCTTGGCAGAGCCAGAACGACGGTCAACTGGAGCTTCCCGCCCACCTTCGTCTCGTCCAGCAGGTTGCCCACCAAACACATCCAGATGAAGAGAGTAGCCAGAGGCTCGCGCAATTCCCTGCAACACGGTGCGAATGGCTTGAATATTCCGTCCGCCACGACCGTACACCCGTCCCCGATCTTCGCCGTCAAACGCGACACGCACCAAGACTCTAGAGTTGCGAGGCAGCACCTCACAATCGACCTTTAGCGATGCTGGCGATTCCAAGAATGGCTCCAGCAAAAACTTCACGACTCCTACGTAATCAGGAGTCGCAGCAGAATCTGGCAAATCGGGAGCAGTTGCGTCGGACACGACCTCACTGAGCCTTAAGCTGTTCAAAAACGTTTTGCTTTTCGAGGATATGGCGGACGGTATCCGTCGGCTGAGCGCCCTCTTTCAGGCGCTTGATGATAGCAGGCACATTGAGCTTTACTTCATCGCTCCGGGGATTGTAGAAGCCCAACTCTTCTAGCGGACGACCATCGCGACGAGAGGTACTCTTCACCGCAACGATCCGGTAGCTTGCCTCAAACTTTTTGCCGTACCGCTTTAAACGCAGCTTAACCATGCTTGAACTATTTGCTCCTGGGGTAATTCACAAAAACTTGCCGCAGTCCAGTCTCTTATTCTACTATGCCAAGGCTCGCTGTGCAAAAGCATTTTGTGATAGCCTTTGCGACTAACTTGGATTCCTCTCTTGGATTTCTCTTTGGATTACTCGCTGGCCCGACCCCGGCCGAGTGTCGTAATGTACAGCACGGCCTCATCGGGGGGAATGCCCAGCACTTCGTTCACCTGGTCGTCAAAAAATCCGCCGATGCCGCTGACTCCTAGCCCTAGTCGCACGGCCGCCAAATTGAGGCGCTGGCCCAAATGGCCCGCATCCATGTGCAGGTAGCGATAGGCGCGATCGCCATACTGGGCCACCGCCCGCTGCAAATCTGCCGTGTGAAACAGCACCGCCGCCGCATCGCGGCCCAGGTCTTGCCCCAGACAGAGCGTGTGTAGCTCTCGCCGGAAGTTTTTGAAGCGGATCTGTCGGAGTTCCTGCGCCTTGGGGGCGTAGTAGTAGCAGCCCTCTTCTAGCCCCTCTACGCCGGAAATGGCGATGAAGGTTTCGATCAGGCTGAGGTCAAAATAGTCGGGCGATCGGTCGAGGCCCTGATCTAGATAGTGGGCGGGCTGGTAGGTAAAATCGAGCAGCAGCCGCAATTCCTCTAGCGTCAGGTCGGCTCCGCTGTAGGCGCGGGTGGAGCGACGCTTGAGCATGGTCTTTTCTAGCTCGGTTAGATGGTCACCCCAGGCGATCGCCCCGCTTTCCATTGACACCTTCAGGCAAAACGGAAAGTTGTATTGATCCGGCTCGCTGTCGGCGCGGGCGGCGGGCAGGCGATCGGGGATCGGATCGCCGCTGATCTGTGTCATCTGGTGCATGTAGCTCAACAGCTTGCCGTCGGGAATGTCGGGATAGTCGGTCTGGATGACGGAGGGGAGCGCTGTGGAAGTGGGCGGTAGGTTTTGGTCAATATCCCACAGGTCGGCTAGCGGCACGACGGCGATCGCCCCTTCCTGCGCCGCGTCCAGATACATCAACTGGTTCACCGCCTCATCGCGAAAGCCGCCAATTAGGTGGGGGCGATAGTCGTTGATGGCCCCTGCCAGTTCGATATTGCCCAACAAATGCCCAGCGTCCAAAAAAATTCGGCGATAGGCCCGGTCTTGATAGCGCCAGGCCGATCGGCCAAACACCACCGTCACCACCAGCGCCATCTGGGTCGCGTCCAGCGCCGGATGCCAGAAACAGGCTTCCTGAAGCGGCTTCCAGGCTTCCGTTTCCCAAAAGTGCAGCAGCGAATTGGTCTGGGTCTGATAATGATACAGCCCTACTGGAAGCTGGGGCGTGCCCCGCGAAATCAGGTAGACCTCGGCCGGGTATAGCCCGCCCGCCGACGGAGCCGCCCGCAGATAGACCGCTTCCCCGTTCAGCATGGTCATTTTCACCGTTAGCCCGTAGCTGCAAAACAGGAAGCGAGCAATCCGCTGCCACTGCTTGTCGCCGTTGTCTAGGGCGGGTTCGGCGTTGAGGTAGGGTTTCAGGTCATAGGCTGTGCCGATTTTGTATTCCTTAAAGGGAATAGGCTGGTTGCGCCAGTCAAGCTGTTGGGTCTTGCTGGCCAGCGTCGTGGGATCATACTTGGTGCGATCGTGAAAGTGCTGGGCGATCGAGCGGCGTTGATCTGGCATGAGTTCCACCGTAGCGTTCCACAATCCATCCTGCTCTACGATCTTGACACCCCAAACTCAGTTCGACGAGAGCAATTCTTACAAATTTGGTGATTTGGTGAATCCAGGCGAAAGTTGTCCCTAAAGTTGCCCCTAAAGTTTCCACTGCGGTTGCGGCGGTTCTGTCTGGGCGATGAGCCTACCCCGTGAGATGACGTAACGGATCGTGGCGCGGCGGCGGATGGCATCGTAGCGATCGCCCGCATCTAGCACAATCAGGTTTGCAGGTTTGCCCACCGCAATGCCGTACTGGTCTTCCACATGCAGCGTCTTTGCGCCGTTCCACGTCACCATGTTGTAGCAGGCATCGATTTCCGGCATCCCCGTCATTTGGCAAATGTGAACCGCCATGCTGGCCACGTCGAGCATATTGCCCGTGCCCAGGGAATACCACGGGTCTTGCACACAGTCATGGCCGAGGCTGACGTTTTGCCCCTGCTGCCAAAGTTCCTTGACCCGCGTCACGCCGCGCCGCTTGGGATAGGTATCGGCGCGTCCCTGCAAGGTGATGTTAATCAGCGGATTGGCGACGAAGTTGATGCAGGTTCGCTGCAAAAAGCCCATCAGCTTGAAGGCATAGGCATTGTTGTAGGAATGGAACGCGGTGGTGTGGCTAGCGGTGACGCGATCGCCCATGCCCGTGCGAATTGCATTGGCCACAATCACTTCCAGAAACCGGGACTGCTCATCGTCGATTTCGTCGCAATGCACGTCGATCAGTCGGTCATATTGGACGGCCAGTTCAAAAATCTTGTGAATCGACTGCACGCCGTCTTCTCGCGTTAGCTCGTAGTGGGGGATGCCGCCGACCACATCGGCCCCCATCAGCAGCGCCTCTTCCAGTAGCGTCTCGTTTTTCGGGCTACCGTACACGCCATCCTGCGGAAAGGCAACCACTTGCAGCGTCATCCAGTCTTTCACGGCCTCGCGGGCCGCCAGCAGCCCCTTGAGCGCCGTCAGCGTGGGTTCGCTCACGTCGGCATGGCTGCGGACAAACAGCACGCCCTGCTGAGCCTGCTGCTTCAGGGTGGCGATCGCCCGTTCGGTCACGTCTTCCAGCGTCAGCGATTGCTTGCGCTCCCGCCAAATTTCAATCCCCTCGAACAGCGTGCCGCTCTGGTTCCAGCGGGGATCGCCCACCGTCATGGCCGAATCCAGGTGAATGTGCGACTCCACAAAGGGTGGACTGACAATTTGTTCCTGTAGCGCTAGCTCGGTCTGATGCGGAGCAGCGGGCGGGAGTTGTGGGGCGATCGCCGTGATGGTGCCGTCTTCGATGGCAATATCGACCAATTCAGCAGGGCGATCGGGATGCAGCAACCGACCCCGGCGCAACAGCAATGTAGAAGCAGATTCAGGCGCAAATTCAGGCATAGCAGGAAAGTCGTGTGGCGAAACTTTCCCCAGTCTACTCTGGGCGATTCACCAGAATTGCCAAGCTGCTGACAAGAGCAGAACAGCGTGGTTCAAACCTGCCGGAGCTAATCGACCACTCGCAGCATTCCCCGGCGCAGTGCCTCAAACACCCGATCCACCAGGGCCCGATCCTTGGGATTGAGCATCGTTTCTCCCAGCGCCACGCGCATGAAGCTCTGCTGATCTCGCCGAGAAATGCAGCGGGTAGCAAAGATGTGGTCTACGATTTGCTCAAGCCGGGTAGAGGAAAGGTCGGGTGCAGGGGTGGACGATTTCATAGGAGGCAGGGGGAACATCTACTCTTCTAATATCGGTTGAATCCTTGGTTTTTACGGTGATAGTCCGGGCGGTTTTGCGTGATTTTGCGGAAGGTCTGGGGTGACGCTGCCATCGCGTGGCACTGATCTAAGTCCTGAATTGCGGTGATCCAGATCAACAAATCTTGCAAATTTGCCACATTAGATACACAGAGGCGATCGCCCCCTGCGATACATTAAAGACATCAGGGCTTGCATTATCCGGCGATCGCAGGAAGGCTCCGGTTTGGTTCCGGCTTGATTAGCAAGCGGTTTTTGGTAACGCCTACCTGGCATAATCCAGAAGCCTGGATGCGATTTGGATTTAGCTTCGCCTGTGCTTTCACAGAATTTACGCTGGAAAATTCTCAACAACTTTTCTCTCGGTGCGTTTCCAGAAAGCTGAGTTTTGCGGAAGCGTCTATCAGCTTTTTGTATGGCAAGCCGTCGCACAGAAACTTGTCATTGGTTTCCAATCTGAGTTTCAGGAGCGTGTGTCTTAGCCACATCGAGAAAGCGTTGTGACGGCTATCAAGAAGATGGTGGCTGCTTCTAAACTTCCGCGCAGGAAGGCGGTGTCGAGCCAAAGCTCATCCTTGCCTTGTCAGCCAGAGCCGTAGACAAGACGTAGAAACACGGTGTTGGCGAATAGATTGAACCCTCTAGTATGGATAGGGTTTTTGTATATAGACAGTCGATTCTAGGTTTTTGCTGAGATCCATGCAGCGCTTGGAGTTTATGGGTGCTTTTTTCTAAACCCTAATTATTAGTATTCCCTGAAAAACCGTGGTCTGGTTGCGCTATTTTCGTCCAAAGGCTTCTCATTACGATTCATCGTTTATTCAGCAGACCACTCTGGTACGCCAGATCGGCGATCGTATCCGCAGTTCCCTGGAACTGTCTGTGGTGCTGCAAACCGCAGTGGAAGAAGTGGTGGCGCAATTGCCCGTCGAGTGCTGTCTGTTCCTTTGGTACTTTCAAGACATTCAGCGGGTACAGGTCGTCTGCGAAGCGGGCGATCGCACGCTGTCTGGCAGCACGCTATCCAACGGCACGCCATCCGGCGGTATCGGGCATTTTCCCCTGACGAAGTTTGGCGACCTGGCCAGCGCCATCGACCACGGTGGGCTAATCCTGCGACCCGGCAACGCCAGCAATCGCCCCAATGGATTGCTGGGTCTGCAACCCGGAATGCAAAGCTGCCCTATCGACCCTCCCGGCCCCCTGTTTGGCGATGCGGCGGTGCTAATGATCCCCGTCGAAGGGCAGGAACACTCGCGGGGCTACCTAGTTTGCTTGGACTCGACTCGGCAGCACTGGTCGCCAGACACCGTAGAACTGATGCAGGCGATCGCCCAGCCGCTTGAGATGGCAATCCGCCAAGCACAGCTATACGACCGCTTACAAAAGCAGGCGCGGCGCGAGCGACTGGTGAACCAGATTACTGCACAAACGCGCCAGAGTTTAGATGTCAAAAAGATCCTGAAACGGGCGATCGCCCAACTGCTAAACGCACTGGAGGTGGATCGCTGTCTGGTGCATCTGGTGGAAGCGCCCGATGAGCTAACCGATGTGGCAGAGGACTTGGGGAATTCCCACCCTGATGCTCTGGGCGACTCCTTGGGCGATCGCGGGGAAGGCTATAACAGGTTTCGCCGCAAGCATCTCTTTGAGGTCTGCCGCGATCCGTTTCCCCCGACGATTGAAGACTTCGACACCGACGGCCCGATTACTCGCTGGGTCATCGAAAACCGTCAGCAGGTCGTCATTTCAGACATTACCCAAGACCCCCGCATCGGAACCGACAATCAGGAATATCGCCTAGCCCAGATTCAGTCGTCGCTGGTGGTGCCCGTCCAGGCAAACGGCACGCTCCAGGCCATCCTGTATTTGAACCAGTGTTCGCATATCCGCTACTGGACGCGAGACGACCAAAAGCTTGCCCAGGCCGTCGCCGACCAGCTTGCGATCTCGATCCAGCAGGCCCATCTCTACGCCAAAACTCGCCAGCAGGCCCAGGAAAGTGCTGCCCAGGCCGAGCGGCTCAGCGAAGCCCTGCTTAACCTCCAGCAAACCCAGGCACACCTGATCCAGAGCGAAAAAATGTCTAGCCTGGGGCAACTGGTGTCGGGAATTGCCCACGAAATCAACAACCCCATCAGCTTTATCTACGGCAATATTCCTTTTGTAGAGCGCTATGTCAAAGACCTGCTGCGGCTGCTGACGGCTTATCAAGCCAGCTATCCCCAAAGCACCGAAAAGCTGCGAGACTTGCTGGAGGAAATCGAGCCAGACTTTGTGCTAGAAGACTTGCCTCGAATTCTCGACTCCATGCGGGCGGGAGCCAGTCGAATTCGGGAAATTGTGCTGTCGCTTCGCAATTTCTCGCGGGTGCATGAGGCAAACCGCAAGGTGGTGGATCTGCACGAGGGTCTGGAAAGTACGCTTAAGCTCCTACAGCATTCCATTCCCGCAGATGTGGAAATTTGCCGTTGCTATGGCGATTTGCCGCCTGTGGAATGCTTTCCGAGTCGGCTGAATCAGGTCTTTTTCCACATTATTAAAAACGCGCTGGAGGCAGTGGAATCCGTTGGCGATCGCCCCCGGATCATCACCCTCACCACCGAATCCTTCTGGCACTCGCCCCTAGAGCAGCCCTGGGTGCGCGTGGCGATCGCCGACACGGGCCCCGGCATCCCTGCCCACCTCCAGCCCAAGATTTTTGACCCCTTCTTCACCACCAAAAGCGTTGGTCAGGGCTACGGGCTGGGGCTTTCCATTGCCTATCAGACCATCGTGCAGCAGCACCAGGGAACGCTGGAGTGCCACTCGACGCTGGGCAAAGGCACCACGTTCATCCTCGAAATTCCGATTTGCCCCCCCACTGCCCCCCCGCCCGATGCGCCCGACCCGTCCTTTGCCGCGCTGAGGCCCGTTTAGCCCTTGCCGCCAAGCTCGACGCCATGAACTGCCGCCCCGACTGTGGTGCCTGCTGCATCGCGCCTTCGATCAATAGTCCCCTGCCGGGTATGCCAAACGGCAAACCCGCCGGAGTACGCTGTGTACAGTTGACCGAAGATAACCGCTGCAAGCTGTTTGGCAAGCCAGAGCGTCCTGCCTTTTGCAACCACTTGCAGCCATTAGAGGAGATGTGTGGCACCTGCCGAGAAGAGGCGATCGCCTACCTGACGGCTTTGGAAACTGCCACGGCTCCAGCTTCGTCTCCAGACCCACCCCAGCGCTAGCCCGCCGTCTGCCCTGGGTATTCTGGACTGTGAAGCCAGGGAAACAGACAGGACGCGGATACAGGCGGATACGGGCGGGATGCAGAGCCAGGGCAACCAAGGGGGAAAACGCCATGCTGAATTGGAACACAATCTTCAAGCCTCGAAAACGACTGAAACGAGCCGTGAGTGCCGGACTGGGATTCTTGCTGGCAGGTTCTCTGGCGGCGGGCTGTGCCCAACTGGCGGCCGAGGTGTTGCTGCCCGCTCCCACCATCGACTCGGTACACTTGGCGCTGGGGAACCCCAGCGAGGCGACCGCCGAAACTCGGAATGAAAATAATTACCTGATTGTGCGGCCGCAATACGCCCTGTCCTATAACCGGGGCAAAAATATCGCCAATTGGGTGAGCTGGCAGCTTGACGCAAGCTGGCTGGGCCGATTGCCGCGATCGCCCTTCATGCCCGATCCGTCTTTGCCCCAAGGCTGGTATCGCGTCACCACCAACGACTACACCGGCAGCGGGTTTGACCGGGGACACCTGTTGCCCGCCGCCGACCGCAACGCCCGCCCCGAAGATAGCCAGTCCGTCTTCTGGATGACCAACATCATCCCCCAATCCCCCGACAACAACCAGGGCCCCTGGGAAGGACTGGAAAGCTATTGCCGGACCCTGGCCCGCCGGGGGCACACGCTCTACATCATCGCAGGCGGCGCAGGCGAAGGCGGCACAGCCCGCAACGGCCCCCGCACCACCATCGGCCGCAGCAGCAACCCCATCTCCGTCCCCGCCGCCACCTGGAAAATCGCCGTAGTGCTGAATCCAGGGCAAACCCTCGAAGACATCGGCACAGATACTCGCGTCATCACGGTCATCATGCCCAACGACATGGGCATTAAGGACAACAATTGGCGCGACTATCGCGAATCGGTAGACACGATTGAAAATATTACGGGCTATGATTTTCTCTCCGTCTTGCCCGACGAAATCGAGGAGTTCCTGGAAGCAAAGATCGATAGCCGCTAGCAGTTAGGTTACTTCAGGTCACATTCAGGTCACAGTGTCACGGTTGCAGGCTGGGCTGAGGCTCGGTGTGTTCGGTGTGGGGCGATTTGGGCGATCGCCTGTTGCCCGCTTGCCTCTTCAGAGAACAAGGGTTAGGGTTCAGAAGTTAGGCTTTAGCCGTGTAATCGTCTAAGTTAATCGTTTAAGTGCATCGTTTAAGTTATCGTCTAAATCCCTGTCCACACACACTCTCTCTCCAGCCCATGCCCCCCGAAGTCATCGAAATCCTATCGCCCGATGAAGTTCGCCGCACGGTCAACCGCCTTGCTTCGCAGATTGTAGAGCGGGCTGGCGACCTGTCGAAGCTGGTGCTGGTGGGCATTTTTACGCGGGGCGTGCCGCTGGCAGAACTGCTGGGCCGACAAATCGAGGCCCTAGAGGGCGTGAAGATTCCCGTAGGACATCTGGACATCACCTTCTGGCGCGACGACCTCGACCAGATCGACCTGCGAACGCCAGAAAAGACCGACATCCCTTTCGACCTGACGGATAAGGTCATCGTGCTAGTAGACGACGTGATCTATCGGGGACGCACGATTCGCGCCGCGCTAAACGCCGTGACGGAATATGGCCGCCCTGAGAAGATCCTGCTGGCTGTGCTGGTCGATCGGGGCCATCGAGATTTGCCAATTCACCCCGATTTCACAGGGAAGGAATTGCCCACTGCAAAGGATGAAAAAGTGAAGGTCTTTTTGCAAGAAATTGACGGGCGCGACGGCGTAGAACTGCTTAAGCCCAACTGAAATACACGCAGTATTTTACTGGCAAAAAGCTTCAGGTGTTGCGAATATTTCTTGACCTGATTCGAGGCAAACTTTGGACTGGAGGCAAGGCCAGAAACTCTCGGATAGCTTCAGAGGATATTTGGAAATACGGAGAGAGTAAAAAAGCTCAAGCAAGTCTACGCAGC
>NZ_DVEA01000176.1:0-3781 GCF_015295965.1 Thermoleptolyngbya sp. M55_K2018_002 | reverse complement strand
AAGCCCCTGCAAACCGCCCCCCTGCAAACCACACCGCCGCAAACCGTTCTGTCGAAAATGTCATCGCCTACCTGCTCGATGAACCCGAAACACCCCCGCTAAGAGCAACCGATATCGCTCCAACTCAGGAGTCGTCAACCTCCAGGCAAAAACGCAAAAAGCGAAAGAGATAACCTTGTTACCGTTTTGCTGAACGCGGGCGCGAACGGGGCACAGCGTCCCTCAGACATCCCGTTCCCTGCCAAAGGAATAGCCTTGCCTCAGCAGCGAGACTGTGAAGAAGAGGCAGAGTTGACACGGCAAAAAGCAAATCAATCAAGATTGGATCAGGAAAATTGATAGAAATTGTTCGCTTTTGGATACACTAAGTTATCCACTTTGCAACCCCCACTGCAACCTGCTCAATTGGGAATCGCCGACTCTACGAACAGCGTACGTATGGCGTACGAATAGCGTACGAATAGAACTGCTGAATAGAGCGGTGAATCGATTCTGATTACCTCTGACCCTCTGCCTGACCGCAGAAACACTCGCTCATTGACCCAACCTTTACCACTATGACTACCACCAAAAAACGCCTTCCTGGCACCGTCCTGGTTCAGCAAGAATCCATCGAACAGGCCACCAGCCTGCTGGAACAACTCCCCGAAAAGCCCAAAGAAGTTTGGTCTCTGCGGGAAGCCATCGACCTGCTGCAAGACTCCATTTCAACAGCGCTCGACCGTGGCTATAGCCATGAGGAAATTGCTGCGCTGCTGGCTGATAAAAACATCAAAATCAGCGTCTCTTCCCTCAAGCGCTATCTGGCTTCCACCAAAAAGGACAAATCGGGCACCGCAGGCAAAACTCGCCGCCGCCGCAGCACCGCCGTTCAGAAAAAAGCCGTGACCGAGGCTGCTGCCGCGCTGCCAGAGGTCGAACCCGCCACGTCCGAAGAACCCGCTGCCACCCCCAAAAAGCGCGGCCCCCGCACCAGCAGCACGCGCAGCACTACCGCCGCCAAAACCAAGTCTCCCCGCACTTCGACCAAGACGAAGACCACTTCTACAACCTCGACTCGCGGCCGCAAAAAGCAGGCTTAGGAAAGGCGGGAAACATCCGCAACAATGCAATACGCCTCTGTGGGTCAGTGTCTCTGCGGGATCAACGTTTCGCAGGTATTTTCTATTGGGTTGCAGCAATTTTGTACATTTGCTACTGTTCACGCTACCTCTCAAGAGGAACGTTGCAAAATCTTACCTATATCCCCAGAAGCCTTGCGCTGAGTCCCCCAGACGCTAATAATTGGGGCTATTCGTGAACTCGATCGCCTAGCTTCGGCCACTGGCGCAAAGCGTTGGTGGGGGCTGGTGATTGCGCTTTTAGGAGGCTCCATGTCCCACCGACCCATCATTCTCGGCATTGTTGGCGATAGTGCCGCCGGAAAGACGACATTGACTCGCGGCATCGCGCAGGTGCTCGGCGAAAACGATGTGACCGTCATCTGCACCGACGACTATCACCGCTACGACCGCAAACAGCGGGCTGAACTGGGAATTTCTGCCCTGCATCCCGACTGCAATTATCTCGACATTATTCAGCAGCACCTCTCGCTGCTGCGGACGGGACAGCCTATTCTAAAGCCGATTTACAACCACAGCAGCGGCACCTTTGACCCGCCAGAGTATATCAAACCCAAGCGATTTGTAGTTGTCGAAGGACTGCTGGGCTATGCCACGCGAGGAATGCGCGACAGCTACGATGTCAAAGTTTATTTGGCTCCGCCGGAAGACCTGCGCCACACCTGGAAGATAAACCGCGATACCCGCAAGCGTGGCTATACCCGTGAGCAGGTCATCAAGCAAATCCAGCAGCGCGAGCCAGACTCCGAAGCCTTTATTCGCCCGCAGCGGCAGTGGGCGGATGTCGTGGTGAGCTTCTATCCGCCCATCGACAACTTAACGCAGGATGAACTGCTGCTGGCGGTGCGGCTGGTGCTGCGTCCCACGATTCCCCATCCAGATTTCAGCAGCATTATTGGCGACGGAGAACATGCAGGCGGTGCGGTGCGGCTGGGGCTAGACCGCGACATGGGCAAGCCTGTGGACGTAATGGAGATCGATGCCCATGCTACCGCAGAGCAGGTGCGAGATCTGGAGCGCAGCCTGTGCCAGGAGGTGCCCTACTTGGGTCAGTTTTGCAGTCTGGAGGGCAATCCTGGAATTGGCAAGCTGATTGGCACCACTGGAGAGACGCTGCAAAGCTATCCACTCGCCATTACTCAACTGTTGATTACTTATCACATGCTGAAGGCCGCGAACGTTTCTGCAAACGTTGCCTGACGGTAGGATTCTAAGTGGGATTCTAAAAAATCAGGAAATTTTGGTTCGTGAGATCCATTCTGATTTGACCTCCGTATTTGTGTCTAGAGCGCCAACCCCTCCCCGGATAGGCGTTATAGGCGTTTTTATCAGCCAAAAGTCCTCTCACAAACGTTTCCATAAACATTCTCACAGGTGTTCCCCTAGGCATTCTCGTAGGCATTCGCATAAAAATTTCATAGACATTCTCACGAGCATTCTCATTTGCCACTGGCAGAGGTCAATAGCCGCATCAGCATGAACAACGGTCGATGCGTGGTGCTGGATGCACAGGGTTGCCGCTGCCCGTAGCACGCTCCCGCCTGTATCCAGTCGTCTTGGCGAAACAATTCTGACTGCTGCTGGGGTTGAAAGATGATTACCGAGCGATCGCCCGTCTGGGTTGCCCTGCTAGTGTGGACGCTGGACTCCCAGTTCTCGCCACGCCAGCGCCGCGCCGATGGCCTCTGCCAGCGTGCTGATTAGCCGATAGAGGGCGACAACGCTGAGCAGAATGGCGGGCGCAAGCTGGTTGCCCAGGAGGGCGATCGCCGTTGCCTCGAACACGCCAATGCCGCCCGGTGCGCCAGGAATCATCAGCCCCAGCAGCCACGCAAAGCTGAACCCGCTGATCAGCGGCAGCCATTGGGCCGGCGCAACGGGCTGTAAGGCCAGGGCGATCGCCACGAACCCTAGCCCCCGTAGCGCCACAAACAGGAGTTCTCCCAGCAGCGGCCGCAGGGGATAGCGCTTGAGCTGCCAGGGTTTAGCCTCAGATGCCACAGAAGACGGCACAGAAGACGGCGCGGAATCTGCCAAATCTGCGGCGGCATCAGCCGTCTTTTTGCCCCTGCCCTTGAGCCGCCGCAGCACGGCCAGCACTGGATTTAGCACGCGGGGATGCACGCCCGCCAGCACGATGACCAGACTCAGCGCCTGCACGCTCCAGTTTGCCTGCCGAATGCCCACTAGCCCTAGCATCAGGGCCGCCGCCGCCATCAGCAGCGGTTCCAGCAGCACGCTGAGGGTCGCCGCGCCCAGGGAAATGCCGCGCTCCTGCGACGCGACCACCCGCCCATAGAGATGCCAGACGTTTCCCGGCAGATACTTGGCAATGTTGGTTTTCAGGTAAGTGCGCGTGGCCCACAGCGCCGGAACGGGCTGAGCTAAATCGCCCAAAATCCAGCCCCAGACCCAACCCGTCCAGAGATGGGCGATGAGGGTGATTAGCAGGGCGATCGCCAGCAGCCCCCAGCCCGCCCCCTCGATCCGAATCTGCGCGACCTCTGCCCAGTGTCGCCGCACCGCCTGCGCCAAAAAGAACAGCGCCCCGCCGAAAATGGCCCAGCGGAGGAAATCTTTGGGGCGGAGGTTTATAGATGGCATTGGGAAGAGGGAAGAGGGAAGAGGGAAGAGGGAAGAGGGAAGAGGGAAGAGGGAAG
>NZ_DVEA01000213.1:0-22365 GCF_015295965.1 Thermoleptolyngbya sp. M55_K2018_002 | reverse complement strand
TGGATCGATTATCTGAAGAGGCGGCCCAGCGGGATGCGTCGCTGAATGCCAAGCTAGATCGATTGACTGAGGCGATCGCCGCGTTCGTTGACCAGACCCAGCAGCGAACCGTCGCCATTGACGACAGACTTGACCGCATTGCGATTACGTTGGAAAGCCAGAACCGGGCGCTAGAAGGGCATATTCGCCTAGCGGAACAGCAGGCGCAGAGTGTGGCGACGCTCACGACGCTGGTTTCTCAGCTCCTTGCAGCCAGGGTATGAAGAGATAAAGCCCGTGATGAGGATTGAACTCATGACCTCACCCTCACCAAGAATGAGGCTATTGCACTGGGCTAACATCAATTCTCCAAATACCCGCTACACAGAGAGCATTGACAATCCAATCCCATTGAGTCAGCGATCGCAGTGATTCAGCCGAAAGGCGACAAACCCACTGGCTGATGGCGTGCTGGAGTTGGCAAGCATCACCAACGTGAACCCAAGCTAGCTCCCGTTTCAGCGCTCGCCAGACCCGCTCAATGGGGTTGACCTCAGGGCAATAAGGCGGCTGAAACACCAAGATGGCTTTGTCTGATCGGCGCTTAGGTGCCCCTTGCTGTTCTTCCAAGACGGCTTTTAGTGCTTCTGCTGTTTCAGCGATATCGATTTTGAGGACTCCACTCACGGCGGCTGATTGCCAGCTAGGAGGTCGGCAAGTTAGACACATTCAGCCGCAGGCGATAGTTCACCGTGGCGCTAGAAGCCGTCGAAACGCGCACAAAATAGGTGCTGGGCATAAGGCCCGTCAGGCTAAACTTGCGAACCCCCGCTAGCACAGGAAACGACAGCTTTTGCCCGCCAAACCTCAGCACTCTGCCCCTGGCATTTAGCACCGCAAGCTGAACAGTCGGCGCACCCGACTTGCGAAACACAATCTGCATGGTAGACGGATTTTTCACCACCAGTCGATACAGGTCGCGGTCTGACCGACTGACCGAATCCAGTCGATTAAACTTTCCAGGGATCGGTCTGACCCGTAGCGCAGATCCCAGCGTCCCTCCGGGTTCTTGCTGAGAGGCACGGGCGGCGGTTCGCACGCTGAGCGCAGCCAGGGGCGAAGATCTGGCAGGCACAGAAAGACTGCGATTAGCGAAGAGATTGGATTTTAGAGGCTGAGACATGACGATTTTCGACAATTTTCAAAACAGGAAGACTTATAGCTTATCCCTGGAAATACGGAAATGACGATGTGCTTTTTATAAAGCTTAAACATTCTCAAAAATTAGACCACCAATTCCCAAATGATTCTTTCGTCTTTGGTGCGATCAGGCTTGAGTTGGGAAGGATTGTAAAGATATTGTTATGGAGTCCACAGCATAGTGTCGGGCGCACACCATGCTGTAACCGGGCAGCTTGGTGAAGCTTGAAGCTTATAGGTGAAGCTGATAAAGGTGAGCCGCGTTGCTAGGGCTGGTGTGCCTCTGGGTTGGCGCAGTTTCCATGCAGTCAAAATCAACGCCCAAACGTTTGATCCCAAACGTTTGATTACGGACAGAACTTACGCATTTGCGATAGGCTCTTTGGGTTTTGGACAATTTCTCGCTGGCCACGCCCGTAAGAACCCGTGAGAAATTGCCCAACTGCGTAAGTCCTATAAGTCCTAACGGAATAATAAAGATTAAAGAGGCGCAGGATGAATCGATTGAAGTGGCTGAGTGTCTTTGTTCTGATGGTGCTGCTGGTGGGCAGTTTGGTGTGGCCGGCGACGACGCTGGCGGCTCCGGGTTCGACCGCAATGTCCCCTGCCTCGCTTTCGATGGCCGTGTTTGCTGAATCTTCTGGAGGTGCTTCGTTGTTTTCTTTTTCTGGATCGCGTCCCACCAATCTGGGAGTAAAGGACGGTAAGCTGGCAGCTTGCCCTGGCTCACCCAACTGCGTCAATAGTCAGGCTCCGGGGTCGGATGCCGAGCATTACATTGCGCCTCTGAGCTATAGCGGCACCCCGGCCGAGGCGATCGCCCGTCTCAAGGGCATCATTACCGCCATGCCGCGCACCCAGATCATCACCGAGTCTGATCATTACCTCTACGCCGAGTTCACCAGCGCCCTGATGGGGTTTGTGGACGATGTGGAGTTCTACGTAGACGAGGCGGCGGGCGTGGTGCAGGTGCGATCAGCCTCGCGCCTGGGTCAGTCTGATTTGGGCGTGAATCGCAAGCGAGTTGAGGAAATTCGGGCTAAGCTGTAGAAATTTTGGATTGGGGATTTTGGATTGGGGATTTTAGATTGAGCAAGAGGGTTGGGGCGATCGCCCGGTTCTCTCTTCGCTTCTAGTCCAAAGTCCCTCTCGGTTTTCTGCAAAAAAAAAGAGGCGAGAACGCAGCACATTCCCGCCTCCGTTTTGCTGTGCAAACCAAACTGTCCTGCTGTGCAAACCAAACTGTCTTGCTGTGCAAACCAAACTGTCTTGCTGTGCAAACCAAACTGTCTTGCTGGGCTTGCCCTCACCCTCTGCTGTCGATTTTCTATCGATTCGCTTCAGTGGCGTTACGAATAAAATTGCTGAACGCCTTGAAAACGCTCGACTAGCAATCCAAAATCGCAAATCCAAAATCCGAGAATCGAGATGACCTCCAGCCCTACAGGGGCTTGCCAAAGTTTTGCGTCCAGTAGTGGTAATAATTCACCTGGCCGGTGTCATTGGCGAGGTAGTGGTAGCCGATGCCGATGTCCTGATAGTTGGGATTGAGCATCGCCGCCCGATGTCCGGGGCTGTTGATCCAGGCATTCACCACAGCCTGGGGTGTGGTGTAGCCCGCAGCAATGTTTTCGCCCGTAAACGACCACTGATATCCAGCCGCCGTAACCCGCTGACTAAAGGAGGAGCCATCTTTGCCTGTGTGGCTAAAGAAGTCCTGGTTCGCCATATTGATGCTGTGCCCCTGGGCAGCATTACTCAGCTTACTGTTGTAAGATAGCGACCGTAGTCCGTTTTGCTGGCGAAACGCATTAGTCAGCCGCAGCACTTCGGCGATGAACCCAGTCGGCTGGGTTTCGCGAGTGCCACCACCGGAGGATGTATCCGATGGGCTCGTTTCCATTGCCAGGTTGTAATTGAGACTGCCGCCCTGGCTGCGGACTCTGAGGAAGAACGTACCCGTCAGGTTTTTGGCTGCGAGCGTGTTAGATTGCCCAGGGCGAATGGGCATTCTGCCTTTAACCTCGTTGGCATCGAGGCGACCGTTGTTGTTCAGGTCTTGAATCAGGTGGGCGATCGCCCCTGTGCCGCTGCCAGTTCCCGAAGCTGCAATGGTGACATTGCTAGCTCGGTTGAAATTGAGGCGGTAGATGTCATCCCGATCGCCAGAGCCGACCCATTCGCTAAGATTCAGCTTTCCAGAAGAGAAGCGGAGCCTGCGGGCCGTTGCAAAGGTGTTTCCAGCGGTATCTTTCTGCATATCAGTGGATGACTGCATATCGGGTGGACTCTTCCAGTAAGGCCCATCCGTACAGTTAGCGCCAACCTGGTATACACGGAGACTCTTTACACTTAAATTACGAACTGTCAAGCGAATAAAAGCTTGACCTGAATTCGCCTGAATTCGTCTATTTCAATACCGTTGAAGGGCGATCGCCCATCCCAAAAAAGATATCAAATTTAGATATCGAATAATTCTGGATGGAAATTAATATACTTGCACTACCGCCTCTGTACCTTCAGGTATCGATTCAAACTGCGCCATACCGTGCAACTACGCGCAGGTTCGCGTCGTCCACCGCGTCGTCCAAATTTGCACGAGCCGAATTTGACTGGGCCAGCGCCAAGTGATCTGAAGTTTTGAGCCAGGCCCAAAGCTGATCGCCGATTGAAAAATGCCACCATTCATTGGGATGGCGACAGAAACCTGCCGATTGTAGGGCGGTGGCCAGGCGCTGGCGATTTTGGTGAGCGATCGCCCGCGTTGGGTCATAGCGGTCGGAAGTGGGGTCGGCGTAAGGCGCAAAGTAATCGGGGTAGGAGCGGGGGCTGAGTTCGTCGATTGGAGAACCCATCTCGGCGGGTTGACCGCTGGCATCGAGCAGGGTGACATCGACGGCTGCACCAGTGCTGTGGGGCGGTGGCATGGCGGGATTATGGTTGGGCACGGCCCAAAACCGATAGACCTGCTGCCAGAAGTTATGCTGCTGGGCCTCGCTGAGTGTGGCAGGGTCTAGTCCGTGCGATCGCACTAGGTCTTGAAAGGTATAGTCCACCATGAACTGCTGCACGGCGATAGGTCGATAGGCATCGAAGATCTGGATGCGCCAGCCAGGGCAGCGTTCCTGCAAGTTTGCCTGGGCCAGCCGCAGCCGCTCCAGCACGCCCTGCCGCACAAAGAACGGAGAGCGATCGCCATAGGGCGCACCCAGCACCGCGTAGGGATGGGGTTCCACCTGCGCAAATTCATCGGCGGGAATCTCCACCAGCGGCTCACCGCAGTCCTCAATTGCCACCTGCTGATAGGGCTTCATGGCTCGCTGATGGGAGAAGAATCGGGATTGCCCAGATCACTGCTTTCGCTCGGCGCGTCGCTCTCTTGCCCCCCAACGACCCGATTGCGCCCCAGGGCCTTTGCCCGCAGCAGGTTTTGGTCGGCCCGGCGCAGCAGGCTGATGCCCCGCGCATCGTCCTGCACCACCAGCGATGCAGTGCCTGCGCTGATAGTGATGTTGAGATCCAGAGAGTCGTCGATAACAAATGGCTGGTCGCTGATGAGCCGACAGATGCGGTTGGCGATCGCCTCTGCTTCCTGATTGCCCGTATCGCTGAGAATAATCACAAACTCTTCGCCGCCATAGCGAAATGGCGTGTCATAAAAGCGCAGGTTGTGCCGCAGCCGCGAGGCAATCAACTGCAAAGCGCGATCGCCCACCAGATGCCCATAGGTGTCGTTGATGCTCTTAAAGAAGTCTACATCCAACATCAGCAGACTAATGGGCATTCCCCGCAGCCGCGCATTATGAATCTGCCGGGGGAGTTCCCACTCAAAGGCGCGGCGGTTGTTTAGCTCGGTGAGCGGGTCTGACAGGGCGATCGCCGATAAAATATCATTGGTGCGAATTAACTCTCGATGGTTTTGCACACGCCGCAGCCCCGCCTGCACATGGGCACTGATCAGCGACTGATCGCTTTTTTCAGACGACTTATTCTGCAACTCGGCTCGCCACAGCTTTACATAGGCATCCGCCCCCATGATGAGGGCCGAAGTTTCCAGGTACGCATCATCTTGGGGGCGATCGCCCAGTTCGTTCGGCGCAGGCGGCTGCCGATCATCCACCACCACGCAATAGATCCACGCCAGATGGCTCTGCGTCTTAACCCGCTGGCACAGATCCAGGCTGCCCGGCTGAGTCGCTTGGATAATCAGCAAGTCAGGCTGCTGCGCCTGGATGAGCGGGGTTGCTTCATGCGGATTGGGCGCAACCTCTAGAGTAAACGCTGCCAGATCAGGGGTTAGAGCCGAAAGGGATGCCAGAAATTCGCGATCCCCCACAATGAGAATCGAAGCGTCCATGGAATGCGGAGCCTACCTCGAAAATCTAAAAGACCAGTCGCCAAATTGATGAATCGCCTGTTTGCCTAAGCTAACAAATGCCTAAACAGCTTGAAGAGAAGCCTCTCCAGCCGCTAAATCATCTTCAGAATAGAAAATAAGGCGTATCGTTAGACTCAGCTTTTATAGAAGAAATCCTGCAAAAGCAATTTAGTCAGATCCCCTACACCACGTAGGGCATTAAAAATAGAATCAACTCAAAATTCAAACTGCTACACGCATTCTTTAACCCAATAAAGTCACGGATAAAAAAAGATACATTGGTCAGACTCATCATTTCGGAATTTGCAGAATAATTTTTACGATTTCCCTAAGTTTTTCCAATTCGTCTAATTTAAGGGTGTAAGAATATACCCAATTAAATACGATTTACTGCCCCCCAATCTGCACATCTCCATGAATCTGAGCATTTAATACAGGCTGGCAATAGGATGGTCTGCAACACGACAGAACAATCAAGTGCAGCAACGCCTGAATTGCCCCTATACGGATTCGGATTCACCCTTGATCAGGGAGATTCCAAAGCAGGTATCGCGCAAGTGAATGCAGCGTTACAAAATAATGCAAAACTCAGGACGGTGAGAGGAGTGAAGTGAGAGGAGTGAAAATATAAATAGACGGAGCAACCCTTCTCAGAAGCCACAACCGTCAGTTCAAGTAGCCCCGTGAGCCAAAATGCAGCGGACTATACAGCTACAGATGAGCCAAACGTGGATTCCAAAGTGCGAAGCAATCCGCACCAGGACACATGGACCAGGCCAAGTATGCTGTCAGGTGCTGCAAGCAGGACTCCGAAACCCCATAGCCTGTCACACCTGGATCAGCCGCCAGGTGATTAGCAGAACTGCCCAGCGCCAAATTTGGCTCAATAAAGTCCAGCTTTGGAAGATTTCGGTCAGCTATCCCAATCGCCACACTTGAAACTACCACAAACCTGCCGCATGAGAATTGAGAATACAGAGAAATCCCAGGACACTCATCATCAAAAACATTACCTAAATACACAGCATCACCCCAAATTGACGCGGAATTGCTGACTCAATTCTGCTTGAAGCTGTGAAAACCTGAGCGAAATTGTGGGTGACAGGCGCGCTGGCACGCATCAGAGACACCGCTGATATAGATTGGACTTACGCAAACCTCGGAGGTTTTAACCAAGAATCAAGCATCGTGACCAACGTAGTGGCTTAAACCTCCGAGGTTTTGGTCAAAATGCGTAAGTCCTATAGACACCGCTGATATAGACACCGCTGATGGTTAGATTCAGCAACACTGTTCAGTCTGCTTGCTCAAGTTTGTTTGCTCAAGTCTACTATCTAGCACAGAGTTGCTGTCTAAAATAATGTGCTGCCGCTAAATAATGCGCTGTTGCTAATGCGGCACTGATGGGTTTTGTCAGGATACCCAAAGTCCAGCAAAATTCTCTCAGCATTTCCTGATTTTTGGGTTGCTGAATCTGCCAGCCAGATAGCAAGATCGTAGTAACCAGGATTTTTGATAAGATTTGCGTCGTTCCAATTGTGTGGCTTGTTGCGTGGCTTGTTGTGTGGCTTGCAATTGTTCGGCTCGCAGTTATGTGGCTTGTAGTTGTTTGGTTGGCAGTTGTTTGGCTTGCAAGCGTCTGCCTGAGCGATTTAGCAAGCCGTATTGGGTTCATCGAGACTCGTGCGATCGCCCCTATCCTGAGCCATACCCCCTTAGCCCAGCCCTGCCCGCAACTGCTTGCAGTCCTGATCTCCAATCCCTCTCCCGGCCTGTTTCGAGTTAATCTATGCCTAAATCGCCGCCCAAATCGTCGTCCCGTTCCGCCGCTTCGACCCAGCCGCCCCACCTCAGCGGGGCGCAGATTCGCCAGACCTTTCTTGATTTTTATGCCGAGCGGGGGCATCAGGTTCTCCCCAGCGCTTCGCTCGTGCCCGAAGACCCAACGGTGCTGCTGACGATCGCCGGAATGCTGCCGTTCAAGCCAATTTTCCTGGGGCAGCGGGCCGCCGAGTTTCCCCGCGCCACCTCTTCGCAAAAGTGCATTCGCACCAACGACATCGAGAACGTCGGCCGCACGGCTCGTCACCACACTTTCTTTGAAATGCTGGGCAACTTTAGCTTTGGCGACTATTTCAAAGAAAAGGCGATCGCCTGGGCGTGGGAACTCTCGACCGAAGTCTTTAAGCTGCCTCCAGAACGATTGGTGGTCAGCGTCTTTCGGGAAGACGACGAAGCCTTCGCCATCTGGCGCGACCAGATCGGCATTCCCGAAGCCCGCATTAAGCGGATGGACGAGAAAGACAACTTCTGGCAGTCTGGCCCGACGGGCCCCTGCGGCCCCTGCTCCGAGATTTACTACGACTTTCACCCAGAGCGGGGCGACGATCATATCGATTTAGAAGACGACATCCGCTTCATCGAGTTCTATAACCTGGTGTTTATGCAATACAACCAGGACGCAGAGGGCAACCTGACCCCGCTATCCGCGCAGAACATCGACACGGGCATGGGGCTGGAGCGGATGGCGCAGATTCTTCAGCGCGTGCCGAATAACTACGAAACCGACCTGATTTTCCCGATTATCCAAACCGCCGCGCAGATTGCAGGTCTGGACTATGCTGCCTGCGACGAAAAAACAAAAACCTCGCTGAAGGTGATCGGCGACCACGTTCGCGCTGTGACGCATCTGATCGCCGACGGGGTGAATGCCTCTAACTTGGGGCGGGGCTATGTGCTGCGTCGCCTGATTCGCCGTGTGGTGCGCCACGGGCGGCTGATTGGCATCGAGCAGCCGTTCATTACCCAGGTGGCCGAGTCGGCGATCGCCCTTGCTGAAGCTGCCTACCCCAACCTGCGCCAGCGCGAAAAAGCCATCAAGGCTGAACTGGCGCTGGAAGAATCCCGTTTTCTGGAAACCCTGGAGCGTGGCGAAAAGCTGCTGGCAGACATCATTGCCAAGTTGCCTGCAAAGGGGCAGATTTCGGGACAGGATGCCTTCACGCTCTACGACACCTACGGCTTTCCGCTGGAGCTGACCCAGGAAATTGCCGAAGAAGCAGGACTGACGGTGGACACCGACGGCTTTGAGGTAGAGATGGAGAAACAGCGCGATCGCGCTCGGGCAGCCCACGAAACCATCGATCTCACCGTGCAGGGCAGCCTCGACACGCTGGCGGAGAACCTGCACGAAACCAGCTTTTTGGGCTATACCCAGCCGCAATCGGAGGCGGAAGTGAAGCTGGTGCTGGTGCAGGGCAAGCCTGTGGACACGGCCGCTGCGGGAACCGACGTGCAGGTGATTCTCGACCAAACGCCGTTTTATGCCGAATCGGGTGGGCAGGTGGGCGATCGCGGCGTTCTACTGGGTGAAGCAGGGCTGCGGGTGCGCGTTCAAGACGTGCAAAAGGATGGAGCGATTTTTGTTCACTTTGGCACAGTGGAAGCGGGCACACTGAAAACGGGCGATCGCCTCATCGCCCAGATCGACCTCGCCTGCCGCCGCCGCGCCCAAGCCAACCACACGGCGACGCACCTGCTCCAGGCTGCACTGAAGAAACTCATTGATGAGAACATTGGTCAGCAGGGATCAATGGTCGCCTTTGACCGATTGCGGTTTGACTATAACTTGGCGCGGCCGCTGACGGCGGAGGAAATTCAGCAGATCGAAGACCAGGTGAATACCTGGATTGCCGAAGCCCACGCAGCGGACGTGTCTATCATGCCGCTGGCCACTGCCAAAGCCAAGGGCGCAACCGCCATGTTTGGCGAAAAATATGCCGACGAGGTGCGCGTTATCGACTTTCCTGGCGTGTCGATGGAACTGTGCGGCGGCACCCACGTCAGCAACACGGCTGAGATTGGTCTGTTCAAAATCATCTCGGAAACGGGCGTGTCTGCTGGGGTGCGCCGCATCGAAGCCGTTGCGGGGCCTGCGGTGCTGGAATACCTGAACCTGCGCGACAGGGTGGTGCGCGACTTGGGCGATCGCTTCAAAGCCAAGCCCGAAGAGATTCCCGACCGCATCACCGCGCTTCAGGACGAGCTAAAGACGACTCAGAAAGAACTCGCCGCGTTGAAGGCAGAACTGGCGATCGCCCAATCGGATCAGCTGATCGACCAGGCAGAAATGCTGGGCGATTTCAAAATCCTGGTGGCAGAAATGCCCAATGCCGATGCAGACGCGCTGAAAACCGCCGCCGAACGGTTGCTGCAAAAGCTAGGCGAAGGCGCAGTATTTCTCGGTTCTGCCCCCGCCGCCGATAAAGTCGCCCTCGTCGCTGCCTTTAGCCCAGCGGTCAACCAAAAAGGACTGCAAGCCGGAAAGCTGATCGGGGCGATCGCCAAACTCTGCGGCGGCGGCGGCGGCGGCCGACCCAACTTTGCCCAGGCTGGCGGCCGCGACCCTAGCAAGCTGACCGAAGCCCTCACCGAAGCGCGATCGCAGATCCATGCCGCTTTAGGTTAGCCGCTCTGGGTTAAACGTCCGAACGAGATGTGCAACATTGCCAACCTCCCTCCCCCTTTGCTGGTATGCCGAAGGCGTTAAGCCCGCTCTGGAAGAAAAGGCTGGGGGATGAGGGGGGCGGAATGCAAGATCAAATATTGCCAGGTTAATAGGATCAGGACTGACGCACTTGCGATAAGCTCTTTGGGTTTTGGACAATTTCTCACAGGTTGCGCCCGCGAGAAATTGTCCAACTGCGTAAACCCTAAGGATGTCCTGATCACTGCTGCTGTGGCTCTCCAAACCACTTGCGGCACAAAAACTCGAAGTATTCCTTTTCTTGCAGGGTTAGCAGAGCGCGATTGATCTCTTCGCGGAGGTCGTCGCCCTCCCGCAGGGCAATGCCGTAGTGTTCCCGGCTGAGGCGATCGCCCGCCATCACTAGGTCAGGCTCCTGAGCTGTCAGGTATTCTGCCACAGGACGGTCTATCACAATTGCCGCCACTTCGCCCGACCGCAGTGCCCTCAGCGAGGCTTTCAAATCCTCCATTGGCACTCGCTTCACGGGCTTGGTTCGCAAAAAATAATCGGCAGTCGTGCCCTGGCTTGCGCCGATGGGCTGTCCGGCAAGATCGCTCAGGCTTTGCACCGGGGCAGCCTGCTGGCGAGCCGTCGTCATCGCCGAGATAAAGTCCGCCAGGATGAAAAAGCTAACCCCCATCCAGAGTCCCGCCACAATGCGCCCCGGCAAGCCCACAGGCGTAACATCGCCATAGCCAAAAGTGCCCAGCGTCACCACCGCAAACCAGATGCCCTGCCCAATCCCGGCTAGCGGCCCCTGCTGAAAGTGGGGATTGTGTCGCCGCTCAAATAGCCAGATTAAGAATCCGACGACGATCGAGCTAAGCAAAACGCGGCCGACCGCTTGCAAGGCTCTGCCGCCGCCCAGATAATCGAGCAGCCGAGCAACCTGGGATTTTTGCGATCGCATCACGAGTAATTGCAGCCCCGCCTCATAGGTGGGGTGAGAAAAGTCGAGTCCCGTGGCTTCCCGACGGGCAGTGATGGAAATGCCCGCGATCGCCACATCGACCTCGCCTTGCCGCAGCGCATCTAGCAGTTCCGGCGTAGTGTCATAGACCACATACCGGGTTTGGGCGTTAATTTGCGGGGCGATCGCCGTCCACAGGTCAATGCTGTAGCCCGTCGGGTTGCCCTGCTCTGCGGCAAACACAAACGGCTCAATCGGCTTTACGCCCACCCGGAGCGATCGCTCTGCCAGCATGGGCGAAGACACAGGAGAGGGTTGAGCCGTCTGGGCCCAACTGGCTTCTCTCCCAACCGCCACCGCCGCCAGCACACCGCCCACCGCCCACACAGCCGCCTTCCGCCTGGCATCCCATCTCAAGTTCTGTTTCTGTCCCACGCAGATCCTCACGCCTCCCAAGCCGACATTGCACTAGCCATTGCACCCGCTTCCAATACGCCAGTTTCCAATACGATGATTGAGAATGCCAAGCATCCCGGCGACACAGGCTGCCAAAATCTCGCCAAAATCCAAAACCCAAAACCCAAAATCACGTCTGATTCGCCGTTCCCAGGCAATTTCCCTAGCAGGTCTTCCCATCTCCTCCCCGGCTGATGAAAATTCTGTTTCTCGACCAAAGCGGCAAACCAGGCGGCGCAGAGCTTTGCCTGCTAGATATCGCTGCGCCCTACCGGGAAACCTGCCGAGTGGCCCTGTTTGCCGACGGTTCGTTCAAAACTCTGCTGGAGCAGCGCCAGATCCCGGTGCAAGTGCTGATGCAGAACGGGCTGCAAGTTCGCAAAGAGAGCGGACTGCGGCAAGGTTTAACGAGTTTGGGACGGCTTGCGCCGCTGATTGGTCGTGTGGCAAAGCTGGCGCGAGATTATGACCTGATTTACGCCAATACGCAAAAAGCGCTGGTGGTGGGGGCGATCGCCAGCTTTCTGTCCCGCCGCCCGCTGGTCTATCACCTGCACGATATCCTCTCGCTCGACCACTTCAGCCGCACCAACCAACGCATCGCCGTAGCGCTGGCCAATCGCACCGCACTGGTGATTGCCAATTCCCAAGCCAGTCGGCAGGCGCTCATCGACGCAGGTGGAAAGGGCGATCGCGCGGTTGTGATCTACAACGGCTTCCAGCCCGCGGCCTATCGCCAGCCCCGCCAGGATCGAGCCACGCTGCGGCGTGCTTGGGGGCTAGAAGATTCCTTTGTGGTGGGGCATTTCAGCCGTCTGTCGCCCTGGAAGGGGCAGCATGTGCTGGTCGAGGCGCTGGCAGCGTGCCCGCCGCAGGTTGCCGCCGTGCTGGTGGGTGAGGCCCTGTTTGGCGAAGAAGAGTACGCGAAACAATTGCGGCGGCAGGTCGAGGCGCTGGGGCTGGGCGATCGCGTCCGGTTTTTGGGCTTCCAGTCCGACGTGACCTCACTGATGCACGCCTGCGACCTGATTGCCCATACCTCTACCGCCCCGGAACCCTTCGGGCGCGTGGTGGTGGAAGGAATGCTCTGTGGTCGCCCGGTCGTTGCTGCCGACGCAGGCGGCGTGAGGGAATTGATCGATCCAGAAAAAACAGGCTGGCTTACGTCGCCGGGTGATGCCGTTGCGCTGGCCGCTGCGATTCAGCAGTGTTTCCAGCAGCCAGAGGTAGGAGAGGCAAGGGCGATCGCCGCCCAATCTTTCGCCAGCCACCGCTTTCACATTGACCACGTAAATGCCGAAATTCGCGCCCAGTTGCAGCGCATACTGGCAGGAATGGAATGACGGAGCATTGCCGTAGAACCCCAACGCCGCATGTCACAGTGAAGACGGTTGTATGATAAAAAGAACACATTTTTGGCAAATGACCAGGGCGCATCATGGCTCCTGGTACTGCTAGAATCCTTGCTTATCTTTCATTCTGGGTAGATAGTGCGGCTTTGCTAAATCTGCTAAAGCAACTCCAAGACATCATTCGCCGCTGGTGGTCGGAATTTACGCTCCAGACCAAGCTGATGGCGATCGGCACGCTAATGGTGTCGCTGCTGATGAGCGGGCTGACCTTTTGGGCGGTGAACTCAATTCAGCAGGATGCGCGGCTCAACGACACACGCTTTGGCAGCGACCTGGGCTTGTTGCTGTCGGCCAACGTTGCGCCGCTGGTGGGCGAAAACAACCTGACGGAACTGGCTCGTTTCTCCCAGCGCTTCTACAGCAGCACCTCCAGCGTCCGCTACATGCTCTACGCCGATGCCGATGGCGAAATTTTCTTCGGCATCCCCTATTCCCAGTCCGAGGTGCAAAACTCGCTCACCATCCGTCGCCGGATGCAGCTTCCCGAAAACTTCAATCCGGCGCTGGAATATCCGATGGTGCGCCAGCACCTCACGCCCGATGGAGAAGTGACGGATGTCTTCGTGCCGCTGAACTATAACGGCAAGTATCTAGGCGTTTTAGCCATCGGCACAAATCCAAACCCCACTGTGGTCACGTCCTCTCACCTGACGCGAGACGTGACAATCGCCGTTTTCGTGTCCATTTGGGTGATGGTGATCTTGGGGGCGGTGTTTAACGCGCTGCAAATCACCAAGCCGATCAAGGAACTGCTGGTGGGCGTGAAAAACATTGCCGCCGGGAATTTTAAGCAGCGCATCGACCTGCCCTTTGGCGGAGAACTGGGCGAACTGATTCTGAACTTCAACGAAATGGCGGAGCGGCTGGAGCGCTACGAAGAGCAAAACATCGAAGAACTGACCGCTGAAAAGGCCAAGCTGGAAACGCTGGTGTCTACGATTGCTGATGGAGCCGTGCTGCTCGATTCCGATATGGACGTGATCCTGGTAAACCCAACGGCACGCCGTCTGTTTGGCTGGGACAACACGCCGGATTTGCTGGGGCAGCCCGTGCTAAACCTCCTGCCAGAGCCAGTCAAAGCAGCCCTCAGCCAGCCGCTGCAAGAGATTACGCAGGAAGGGCTATCGTCAGACATGCTGCGCGATCGCGCTGAATCAGAGTTCACCATCGCCGTGCCAGAACCCGTCAACCGGACGCTGCGGGTGCTGCTGAATACGGTGCTGGATCAGTCCCGCGAAAATGTGAAAGGCATCGCCATCACGGTGCAGGACATCACCCGCGAGGTGGAGCTAAACGAAGCCAAAAGCCAGTTCATCAGCAACGTATCGCACGAACTGCGAACCCCGCTGTTTAACATCAAGTCGTTCATCGAAACGCTGCATGAGTATGGCGAAGACCTAAGCAACGACGAGAAGCGGGAATTCCTGGAAACGGCAAACCGGGAAACCGATCGCCTGACGCGCCTGGTCAACGACGTGCTGGATCTGTCGCGTCTGGAGTCCAACAAGCGCTATCACTTCGAGGCGATCGACCTGACGCAGCCCATCGAGCAGACCCTCCGCACCCACCAGCTCAACGCCCGCGACAAGGCAATCGAACTGGTGCAGGATGTGGAGCCACACCTGCCGACGGTGCTGGGCAACTATGACCTGCTGCTGCAAGTGCTGAATAACCTGCTGGGCAACGCCCTGAAATTCACCCAGGCAGGCGGGCGTATTGCGATTCGAGCCTACGCAATGGGCTGCGAACCGGAGCATCCCCACCTGGCGACCTGCGTGCGCGTGGAGGTCTCGGATACGGGCATTGGCATCGACGCTGAAGATCAGGCCTGCATCTTCGACCGCTTCTTCCGGGTGGAGAACCGGGTTCACACGCTGGAGGGCACAGGGCTGGGGCTGTCTATCGTGCGGAATATCATCGAAAAGCATCATAGCCGCGTGCATCTGGTGAGCGAAGTCGGCGTGGGGACAACCTTCTGGTTCGATCTGCCCGTGTTCCAAAAAGACACGCCGCTGCTGGATGGGGCGCTGAACAACGGCAAGACCACCGATTCCCCTGCCCCCCCGTCGCTAGAACCGCAGGTGGCAAAATAATTCAGGCCCGGAGAAATTCAGGCTCAGGGAAATTCAGGCTCAGAGAACCAGAAAAGATTTGGCACTCAATCCGACTGTGCGTGCCGCTGAAGCTTTTGCTAAAAATTCAGATTCCTATTCAGATTCCTCAGAGTCCTAAGTGCTTGCTGCTCGGATAGCCGCGATGATTTGTAGGTTCGCCTTGGGAAAAGGGAACTGGTCTAGCTCTGCCGCCGTGACCCAGCGCACCTCGTCGCACTCGATGGGCTGGGGGTCGCCGCTGAGGTGGCGGCAGTGATAGACATTCAGCGTGACGCGGAAGTGGGTATAGGCGTGGTCGATGACAATCAGGCGATCGCCCACTTCAATTTCAATCCCCAACTCTTCCCGAATTTCGCGGCGGATACAGTCTTGCACCGTTTCGCCCGGCTCGATCTTGCCGCCTGGAAATTCCCATAGCCCGCCCAGCAGTCCTTCGGGCTTGCGCCGATCGATCAGGATGTGTCCCTGCTCGTTCCAGATGACGGCCACGCCGATTTGCTTGTGGGGCAGCGGGGCGCGAGTTTCGGCAATGGGCAATTCGTTCTGCATATTTCGCTGATGGGCAAGACAGTGGGGTTGCCAGGGACAGATCAGGCAGGCGGGGTTGCGCGGCGTGCAGCAGGTCGCACCCAGATCCATCAGCGCTTGGTTAAAATCTCGTGGACGCTGCGGATCGAGGAGCGCTTCCGACGCTTGCCAGAGTGCAGCCAGAGCGCGATTGGGCGGCACTACTACTGCCAGCAGTCGCGCCAGCACTCGCTTCACATTACCATCCAAAATGGGCACGGGTTGGTTAAATGCGGCACTGAGGATGCCCCCAGCGGTGGTGCGCCCGATGCCGGGGAGGGTGAGCGCTGCGGCCAGATCGGCGGGAAACTGGCCGCCATGTTGCTCAACGATCACCTGGGCAGCGCGATGCAGATTTCGGGCACGGGCATAGTATCCCAGCCCTTCCCAGGCTTTGAGGACTTGAGTTTGGTCGGCGGCGGCCAGTGCGGTCACGGTAGGAAACTGCGCCAGCCAGCGCTCGTAGTAGGGAATCACCGTTTTCACCTGGGTTTGCTGGAGCATGATCTCCGAAATCCAGATGGCGTAGGGGTCGCGGCTGCGTCGCCAGGGCAGGTCGCGACCTTGGGCCCCATACCAGCGCAAGAGCGATCGCCGCAATTCCGCAATATCCCAACAGGCTGCATTCTCCTCAGCCGCCGTTGCCCCTTCAGCCGCTGCTGCAAAGTAAAAGCTCGACCGACCCACCGGATCGACCGAGCTAGAACCCAGAAAACAGGAGTTAAAATCCGAACCTTGACTCACAGACGCACCTAACCAACTTCGGGCACATCCTGGAGCGATCGCTCAAACGCCATGCGCTGCTCAGCGTTGCGGAGAAAGTAGCCGCTCATCATCGCCGAAGCCAGCAGGCGACCCAGATTCTCGCGGCTGGTCGTAATCGACACGTCAAAATGCTCAGAGGGCAAGCCACCCAGCAGTCCGATAATGTTGCGTTCCATGACCTGAAACACTTCCTGAGAGCCAGGCTTGGAGAGCTGAGCGACCGTCTCAGGACTCATGGATTGGACATACTGCCAGAGCAAATTTCCCGATTCTGCACCATCGCCAAACAGCTCTGAGATTTTGTTAGACGCATTGTTCACAGCAGTAACCTCGCTCAGACAGTGGTTATTGATTAATACTGTAACAATCCTGCCGGGACAGGGGGAGGTGGGTGAACCGAACCGCCAGGTGTCAATTTTGCGAATTTGCCCCCGCCCTTCTACTCCCTCCTGTTTCCCTTCAGGCGGGCACAACGGCAATGCACTCAATCTCTACGCGCACGTCCTTGGGCAGCCGCGCCACCTGCACACAGGCCCTCGCTGGGGCCGTTGCTTCATCAAAAACGCGGGTATACACACCGTTCATAGCCACAAAGTCATTCATGTCGGCTAAGAAAACCGTGGTCTTGACCACATCGGCAAAGGTTGCGCCCGCAGCTTTCAAAATTGCTTCCAGATTGGCCAGCACTTGCTCTGTTTGGGTGGCGACATCTTCGCCCACGATCGCCCCTGTTTCGGGATGCAGCGGGATCTGCCCCGCCACAAACACCAATCGTCCCTGAGCGGCGATCGCCTGACTGTAGGGCCCCACCGGAGCCGGAGCCGCCTCCGTCCGAATCACTTCCCGCATATCTCCTCCTCACCTCATATTAATTCTGAAGATTAATTCTGAGATTGATCTCACGTTTATCTCAGGTTTTATACCAGCTTTGGCCGCAGCCCATGCTCCCGAAAATAGCGATAATCCCGCAAGATCCGGTCATGGTCAAAGCACAAATTGCTGGGCAAATCCCAAATCTCAAACACGCCCAGATTTTTGGCATCGTCGCCCGCAAAGGGGTCGCCCTTGGCCGTTGCCAAAAACACAACGCTGAGGGTGTGCAACCGGGGGTCTCGCTGCGGGTCGGAATAAACCTGAAACTGCTCCGTTAGCTTGACTTGTAGCCCAGTTTCCTCAGCGGCCTCGCGCTCGGCAGCATCCTCCACCGACTCGCCATAGTCCACAAATCCCCCCGGCAGAGCCCAGCCAAAGGGCGGGTTTAGCCGCTCGATTAGCACAATGGGTCGGTAGGGCCGATCCATGAGTTCAATGATGATATCTACGGTGGGAACGGGATTCCTGTAGCTCACAGGTCTATGTTTTTGAGGGACGTATAGACAGCACCAGACTTGCTAAGCAGCATAGACCCTTTTGGCGCGTCCGAATACCCTGGCAGAATTTAACGTGGGCAAGATTTATTGCTTTGAACCCCGGTGATGTTTTCAGCAAGCAATAGTCATCCCTAGCGGTGGCTCTGGAGCAGTTGCTTGACGGTCTTCAGCAGTTCTGGCGGGTGAAAGGGCTTGGTGATATAAGCATCTGCGCCCTGCTTCATGCCCCAATAGCGGTCAAATTCTTCGCTTTTTGTCGAGCAGATGAGGACGGGAATTTTTTGAGCAGCGGGGTCGTTCTTGATCCAGCGACAAAGTTCGTAGCCGTTCATCTCCGGCATGATCAGGTCAGTGATGACCAGATCCGGCGCGTTGGATTGGATCATCGCCTTGGCCTCGATGCCGTTGGTTGCCTCCATGACTTGGAGCCCGTTGCCCTGAAGCAGTTCCAAAAGCATTTGCCGCAGGGTTTGGCTGTCGTCCACAATCAACACGGTTCTCATGGTTTGTCTTGACTCCGGCTTGCTGGATGAGGGCTGGACAAATCGCAAATCCCTTCAGGAGTATTCCCATTCTCGCCTAGAGAAGGCAGGGCTGACGCACGGCTTGGGCGATCGCCCCAGAATATTGCTCTACATTGCTCCACATTGCTCCACACAATCCTTCCAGAATCTCGTCACAATCTCCAGAGTCCCTTCATAAAGAGTCTCAATCGATGGCATGATAAAGAATTAGGATTGCCTGACATACCTTAACAATTCCTCTCATTTAAGGCTGCGGCTGGAAAACCCTGTGGTGGGGCGAGAAGAGTTGGGTCAGGTTGCCGGATGCTGTGTTGAGCTGCCGATATCTGAATTCAATTTAATTTGCAGGTATCTGAGCCATTTTTGGCAGTTTCACCAGGTTGCAGTTCTGTCCTGTCCGGGGTTCATGCTTAGCCATCGCGGACTGAGCCACCACACCGGGTCAGGATGGAGTTGGGTCTGTAGCTGTCTCAATTTATATTGATGTTCTTGGATGGAAGGAGAACGATTTCTGTGCTTAAGAGATACGTCTGGCTAGTTGTGGGGATAGCCCTTTTTATCTTCCAGGTTGTCGGTGGGGCTGCGATCGCCGCTGAACTCGACGCTGCGACGCGCACGGTGCCTCTCAATGCGGCAGGAGACATGATCACGCTCACGCAAAAGCAGGTTGCAGACGGCAAGCGCCTGTTTAACTATGCCTGTGGTCAGTGTCACGTCGGCGGCATCACCAAAACCGACCCTAACGTGGGGCTAGATCCCGAAACCCTGGCGCTGGCAACGCCCCCGCGCACCAACATCGAAGCCTTGGTGGATTACATGAACAATCCCACCACCTATGACGGACAGACCGAAATTTCGGAACTGCATCCTAGCACCAAGAGTACCGACATCTTCCCCAAGATGCGGAACCTGACGCAGGACGACCTGAAGGTGATTGCGGGTCACATCCTGATTCAGCCCAAGGTGGTGGGCGCTAAGTGGGGCGGTGGTAAGATTTACTACTAATGTTGACACAGCGAATGCTAACGTTCACACGGCGAATGTCTGCACGATGAATGTCTGCACGATGAATGTCTGCACGATGAATGTCTGCACGATGAATGTCTGCACATTGAGTGTCTGCACATTGAATGTCTGCACATTGAGTGTCTGCATTTCTACACAGGGAGTGCGGCCCATCGGTTGAGGTTCACACGGCAGGGTGGCATTTGGTTGTGCCCTACGTGCTTGCAGCCTGTGTGCTTGCACCCGATGCGAACGACCGTGAGACACGCATTCTTTTTGAACGGCGGGTTTTGGCAGCGTTTAGAGCAGTCAATGCCCGCTTTTCTATTAGAAAATGCCATTAGAAAAACTGCCTGCCCATTCTCTTGCTGCTATCGTCTGCCGCTGTCTTGGATCGATTGGATGCGCGACGGCAAAACGCATTGACAAAACGCAATAGCAAAAAACGCAATAGCAGAATATGTAGTCAAGCGATCGTTATTTTCGGACGGGGCAGCCATTATAGTCAGGCTTGTCCTGGTCAGGCGTGTCATGGTTTTGTGTCATGGTTTTACAGATGGCCCCGGCTGCGCGATCGCCCTTCGCTAGATGAATGGTTTGGGTTCCAAGCGACACCGCCAGCGGGTGGCCCAGGTTGCCATAGTTCTTGGCGCTTGGCTCTTGGGCGGATGGCTATTGTATGGCAGCGCCTTTGCACCAGACGAGAGCCAGGGATCTCGACTATTGCTAGAGCAGCAATCCCAGATGGCTCCGGCGCTAATTACCTCACAGGTTGCAAGAGAGCGTGCGGGAGAACGTGCAACTGGGCGTGCAACTGGGCGTGCAGCAGGGCGTGCAGCAGAGATTGCGGTGGGTTCTAGGTCAATAGAGACAGCCGATGCTTTTTGGAAGGAAGCGGGCGATCGCTGGCAGCAGGTGTTTCAGGTCTGGCAGCCGCCGAAGTTTCCAAAGGCAGGCCGCTCTGTAACGCCAAGTAAGACAATGCCAAGTAAAACGGTGCCAAGTAAAACGGTGCCAAGTAAAACGGTGCCAAGTAAAACAATGCCAAGTAAACAGGGCGATCGCCTCATGCTGGGGGACTTAGCGCGTCCTGTTGCTGTTCCTGCGGCAACACTCCCCAGCCCAAACTTGCCTGCCCCTGGATCAGCCCCTTCGACCCTAGAAACCCAGGGGCGATCGCCCGACTCCCGTTCAGCTTTTCCCCAAACGTCAGAACCGCCAGAATATCAGATCAGGGTGCTACAGGGACATCAACGCGCGGTGTGGAGCGTGGCGTTCAGCCCAGATGGAGAGCAAATCGCCACGGCCGGAGCCGACGGCACGGCTCGCCTTTGGGACGATGCAGGTCATGAGCTAGACCAACTGGTGGGCCACGAACGCGCGGTGTGGAACGTGGTGTTTAGCCCGGATGGTCAGCGCCTCGCCACCGCCGGAGCCGACGGCACAGCCCGCCTGTGGGCCCTAGAGGGCGACGAACTGACGGTAATTTCAGCGGGCGATCGCGCGGTGTGGGATGTTGCCTTTAGCCCCGACGGTCAGCACCTCGCCACCGCCAGCACCGACGGCACAGCCCGCCTGTGGGATTTAGAAGGGCGGGAGTTGGTCGTGTTTCGGGGACACAACCGCGCGGTGTGGAGTGTTGCCTTTAGCCCCGACGGTCAGCGCCTCGCCACGGCCGGAGCCGACGGCACAGCCCGGCTGTGGACTTTAACGGGTCGCCAGCTTGCAGTATTTCGCGGGCACGATCGCGCCGTGTGGAGTGTTGCCTTTAGCCCCGACGGCCAGCGCCTCGCCACGGCCGGAGCCGACGGCACGGCTCGATTGTGGAGCCTGACCGGGCGATCGCTCGCCACCTTTGGGGACAATCGACGCGCCGTGTGGGACGTTGCCTTTAGCCCAGATCAGGTGCATCTTGCCACCGCCAGCACCGATGGCACGGTTCGCCTCTGGAACCTAAATGGTGGACTGGTGGAAACCTTTGAGGGACATCGCCGTGCAGTTTGGAGCGTTAGCTTTCGTCCCGATGGCAAATGGCTAGCCTCCGCTGGGGCAGACGGCACCGCTCGGATTTGGGAACTACCCGCGTCACTCAGCGCAGATCCTACCTGATGTAGACGTTCCTTCGGTGGCGATCGCCCTACCGTGTTCCAAAACGCTTAAACCTTAGTGCTCCTTAACGTAACATGCCTCCTTCACCCAACGACCTTCTGGACTTCTGGTTTGGTGCGCCCGACGCGGCAGACCGCAGCTACGAGCAGCGTCGCAAGCTGTGGTTTACCAAAAACCCCAAAACAGACGAACGGATGCGCGATCGCTTCCTGGCGCTCTACGAGCAGGCCGCTAGGGGCGACTTGGACGAGTGGCAGGGGGAACCCCGTTCCTGTCTGGCGCTGGTGCTGCTGCTAGATCAGATTCCGCGCAATATCTTTCGCAACACGCCCAAAGCCTTTGCCACGGACGCAAAAGCACTGGAGGTGAGCCAGGGGGCGATCGCCCGTGGGCTAGATCAGGCGCTGAATCCGCTGGAACGGCTGTTTCTCTACCTACCGCTGGAACATAGCGAAAACCTGGCGCACCAGCAGCAGTGTGTAGACTTGATGCAAAAACTGGCGGCGATCGCCCCCGAACTGCGCGACCCCTATGACTATGCCCTGCGCCACCGCGACATAATCCAGCGCTTCGGCCGCTTTCCCCATCGCAATCACATTCTGGGGCGACGCTCCACATCAGAAGAAGTCGAATTTCTCAAACAGCCCGGTTCGTCATTCTAGGTAGACTATTGTCACTCTGGGCAGACTATGTTAGTTCTCGATTTTGGATTTGAAGGAAGAGCGAAGAAGGAAGAACGAAGAACGAAGAACGAAGAAGGAAGAACGAAAAATCCAAAATCCAAAATCTAAAATCCAAAATCGGTGCAACGCTAGGAGACAACCCGCATGGCAACCTGGATCAAAGAAACCGACTCTGCCATTTACCTGATGGAAGGCGGCTACTACCTTGAGCGAATTTTCAAAAAGCCCCGCGCCAATGGCGAAAAGGAACTCAACATTCGCCCAATGCATGAGTGGTTTAAGCGCGACGATGCGCCGGGGGGCATGGTGGTGGCGGTCGGCGTGCCGGGGCCAGAACCCCAGCCCAAGCCCGGAACCGGCCACGA
>NZ_DVEA01000236.1:0-3797 GCF_015295965.1 Thermoleptolyngbya sp. M55_K2018_002 | reverse complement strand
CTATTGCAAACTCATACAGACTATCGGGAACTCTATGGAATGAGGGAATATACAATCACGGTTTAAACAGCAGGTCGAGCCGCCTGCGACTGTCCGCCTGAAACTGCCACAAACCCGCGCTGAATCGCTCCCTGTCAAACAGCAAAATGGTTTATTTCTCCGGTATCCTGCGCTCAAGAGGCTAAATCTTGTCTGAAAGCTCTAGTAGTTTATCAGAGGGCATTTGAAAAAATCTAACGCAGAGTCTTCTAGCAACGAGCTTGGCGGGTCTGTCATGGAAGCACCCGATGTAGATGTGATTAATATCCTGATTGTGGACGATACACCCGCCAACCTACAGTTGTTAACGAGCTTGCTGCGGCGTAGAGGATATGAAGTGAGAGCTGCAAACAGTGGCGCTTTGGGATTGGCGATCGCCCGCGCTACGCGAACCGAAGTGGTGCTACTCGACATTTCGATGCCCGAAATGGACGGCTTTACGGTTTGCGAACAGCTCAAGTCGGATCAGCGCACGCGAGATATTTCCGTCATCTTTGTCAGCGCCCTCAGCGAAGTCGTAGACAAAGTAAAAGCCTTTGCGGTAGGCGGGGTGGACTATATCACCAAACCCTTTCATGTGCAGGAGGTGGTGGCGCGAGTCGAGACGCATCTAACCCTGCGCCGACTCCAGCAGCAACTCCAGGCGCAAAACGAGCGGCTGCAACAGGAAATGCGCGATCGCCTAGCCGCCGAAGCCGCCCTCCAGGCCGCCAACCTGGAGCTAAAGCGTCTTGCCAATTCCGACGGGCTGACCCAGGTCGCCAATCGCCGCCGCTTTGATGAATACCTGTCGCAAGAATGGCAGCACATGCTGCGCGAACAGCAGCCCCTCTCGCTGATCCTCTGCGATGTAGACTGCTTCAAGGCCTACAACGATGTCTATGGCCACCAGGAGGGCGATCAGTGCCTCCGACAGGTGGCCCAGGTGATTGACGCTGCCGTAAAACGCGCCGTAGATCTAGTAGCCCGCTACGGCGGCGAAGAATTTGCGATGATCTTGCCCAACACCGCCAGCGAGGGCGCGCAGCAGGTCGCCCAGGAAATTCAGGCAAGTATCAAAGCGCTGGCGCTGCCCCATGCCGCCTCGTCCGCTGCGCCCATTGTCACGCTGAGCCAGGGCATTGCCACGCTGATTCCCCAACTCGACGAGGAACCCGACCAACTGATTGCCGCTGCTGATCAGGCGCTCTATCGAGCCAAGCAGTCTGGGCGCGATCGCATCGTGGTGGCGACTCCAGATTCCGAACCGCCGATCCGAACCGCCGATCCGAACCGCCGATCCAGCGCTACTCCAGGGGCTTCTGGCTGGGAACCCCAACCGGACGGGGAAACTCCGCCGGAGTAGGCGCAGTTTTTCGCAAATACAAACAGTGGCGGGCGGCACGGCTGATTGGCGTGGTGAAGGGGGCGGTCGCCTCCAGGTTCCCCCCCAGAAGTTTCAGAACCGGCCTCAGCGCAGCAGTTTCCGCCTCGCTCCACTGCCCGCGATACAGCACCGCCACCCCGCCCAGCTTCAGCAGCGGCAGCGCATACTCGGCACAGACCGCCGCCGGAGCCACCGCCCGCAGCAGCGCCCCATCATACTGTTCGCGGTGTTGCGGAGCTTGCCCCACCGATTCAGCGCGATCGCAAAGGGTCTGGGCATTTTGCACCCCCACCTGCACCAGCACCGTTTCCAAAAACGCCAGCTTTTTGCGCGTCGAATCCAGCAGCGTCACCTGAGCCTGGGGCAGGGTCAGCGCGGCGGGAATGCCAGGGAAGCCTGCGCCAGTGCCGATGTCGATCAGCCGCAGGGAGGATGGGAGGGCTGGAGGATTTTCCAACGTGCCGCGCCTCTCACAATCCCGGACTCCCAGCCCCCACTCCCGAACCCCCACCAGACCACTCATCGAGTCCCACAGGTGCTTTTCCCAAAACTCTTCGGGGTCGGTGATGCGGGTCAGGTTGAGGCGCTGGTTGCCGTCCAGGATGTGGGTATAAAGCTGCTGAAACTGCTCTTGCTGGGCGGGGGTGGGCTGCCAGCCGAGGGTGGTCTGCCACAGTTCGGGCAGGGTGGGAAGCGTGGGGAATGAGGCAGCGTGGCTCATGCTGAAAGAGTTGCCGTCGGCGGCTAGGCGCTGGCAGTGATGAAGAGGGACGGCTCGACGGACTGGAGTTGGCCGTGGTGCAACGTCCAGCAGCGGTCGGCGATCGCCGCCAGTTCGCTGGCATCGTGAGACACCACCAGCAGACACCAGTCTTGCTTGAGCCGCGCCAGCACGCTGACCAACTGCTGCCGCATCGACCAGTCCAGCCCCGCGGTGGGTTCGTCTAGCAGCAGCAAAAAGGGCTGGCGAATCAACTGCACGGCCAGCGCCAGTCGCCGCTGCTGGCCCCCGCTGAGGTCGCGGGGTGATGTACCCAGAGAGAGATGATCCAGACCTACTTCTTGGAGCGCGTGATGGAGGCGATCGCGGCTCAGTTCGGGATGGCCCAGCCGCAGTTCTTCCAAAATTGTGCTGCCGCAAAAGTGCCGCTCTGGAAACTGAAACACCAGCCCCGCCAGCTCCCGCAGATATTCCGGGTTCAAGTCCTGATCGCGCCAGCGAATCGTGCCTGACGTTTTCTTGGCCAGGCCGCTGAGGATTTCCAGCAGCGTGCTTTTGCCAGAGCCGCTCGGCCCGACGATCAGCCCCAACTGCTGCGGAGCCATGTCCAGGCTGATGTCCTTTAAAATCGGGCTGGGCGTGGCGGCAGGATGATAGCTAACGTCGCGCAGATAGAGCATGGGGAGAGATCAGGGCTTAGAGAGCGAGGGTCAAGCGTCAGGGATCAGGCAGGAATCAGGTCTGGGCGTGCAGCAGCATGGCGGCGTAGGGGGTCTGGTGCTGGTGAGCTTTGCCGTCGGAGCCAAACAGACGGATCTTTTCCATAATGACCGATCGCATGGCGGCGATCGCCTCTTGCGTAACATCCAGCAAGTCTTGCTCATCGTCACCGCAGACCTGTCCCGCCAGCGTCGCCATATACGCCTGCCGCACCTCAGTATTGACGTTAAACTTGCACACGCCAAGCTGAATCGAACGGCTAATCATCTCTGCGGGCAAGCCCGATGCGCCGTGCAGCACCAGCGGAATCGAGAGCCGCTGCCGGATTCGCGCCAGCCGATCAAAATCGAGCCGGGGCGGGCTTTTATATTCCCCGTGGACGTTGCCGATGGTTACGGCCAGCGCGTCTACCCCCGTCGCCGCAACAAATTCCACCGCCTGATCCGGGTCGGTCATTTTGGCTTCCTTTTCGGCAATGGTCAGCCCGTCTTCGGTGCCGCTGATCCGCCCGATTTCCGCTTCCACCACCGCGCCATAGCGATGCGCCAGGGCCGTCATGTCGCCGGTAAAGGCAAGGTTCTCGGCATAGGGCAGCGGCGACCCGTCCGCCATGATCGAGCGCATCCCCGCCGTCAGCGCGTCCTGAATATCGGCTGCGGAGGTGCTGTGGTCGAGATGCACCGAAATAGGAACCGATGCGGCCCGCGCCGCTTCCAGACAGAGCGCCACCAGGGGCGATCGCCCATACTTCAGCGCACTCGGATGCAGTTGCAGCATTGCCGGACTCTGCAACGCCTCCGCCGCCTCCACCACCGCCTTCACGCCCTCTAGGTTATAGACATTAAATGCACCAATGGCGTAGGCATTGCGCCGCGCTGTTTCTAGCAGTTCTTGGGTGGAGGTGAGCATGGGTTTGAAAGGGATGAGGCGGGGCGGAA
This sequence comes from Thermoleptolyngbya sp. M55_K2018_002, assembly GCF_015295965.1. Classification (NCBI taxonomy): domain Bacteria; kingdom Bacillati; phylum Cyanobacteriota; class Cyanophyceae; order Oculatellales; family Oculatellaceae; genus Thermoleptolyngbya; species Thermoleptolyngbya sp. M55_K2018_002. Next base: position 13 of record NZ_DVEA01000236.1, on the reverse strand, counting down.
GAGAAAGGTCGCT